>JAGVUW010000251.1 GCA_019136035.1 Verrucomicrobiota bacterium
GTCCGGGATGATGTTCACCGCCTCGACGCCCTTGCTCACCAGGCACTCGAGCTGCCGCACCGGGTCGCTCTCGCCGGCGCTGGTGCCGTCGAGCCAGGCGCTCATGGGCACGGCTCGGCAGGCGCGGATCATGCCGATGACGTGATCGAGGCGCGGGAAGGTCCCCGCATCGGGCTGGCGGTACCCAGGGCCACCCTTCTTCATGAGCTTGCTGCGCAGGACATCGGCGAAGCGCAGCGGGTCCTGGACGGCCGCCAGGGCGCCGGCCGGATCGAGACCCAGGCGAGCGGCCCAGAAGGCCGCGACCTGGTCCAGGTGGCCCTGGCAGACGAGCAGGACCTTGTCCTGGTAGGCCTGCACGATGTGGCGCTCCGTGGCGTTGCCCAGGGGCGTCAGCGGCAGGACCTCGGCGTCGTAGTCGAGGGCGACATCGCCAAGGCGCTGGTTGATGCGCTCGACGATGACGCGGTTGCGGGTGTGGGAACGCTCGAGCATGTCCGCCAGCACCGCCGCAGCCGGCGAATCCGGCGACGGCGGCCGCACGAAGCCCATCCCCATGAAGTAGAATACGCCCGGCTCGCCGGGGCTGTTGATCTCCTGGTCGGCATACTCGTCGAAGAAGACGCGGCTCTCGAAGCCCACCGCGGCGCGCACGCCAAGCAGATCGGACGCCTCCAGGAGCTCCTCGAGGCCCTGCAGGACATCGAAGTCGCAGATGGCCATGCTGTAGAGGCCGCGGGCGGCGGCCTCCCAGGCCAGCCGAGACGGCGACCAGCCCTCTCCATTAAAGGAGAAGAAGGAGTGCAGGTGCATGTTCACCCAGTCGGTCGCCGGCGGCGTCGGGTGACCCGCCGCGACAAGCCGATCGAGGGCCTGACGACGCGTCGACCGGTCAAAGCTGCTGAGATCTTCAAGCAATGCCTGCATGGACCCTGCCCCTGGTGCCAAGACAATCCCCACGACTGCCGGTCAGCCCGTCGCTGCCGCGCCGCCCAAGACGCCGCGGCGGCCGCATGGAAACGCGACACTGTAGGCCGGCCGGCCCGCTTTTCAACACCGGGCGCGGCCGCGGCAGGACGGGGTGATTCAGGGCGCCGCCGGGCGAGCTCTGGCGCGCCATGACGGCCGACAGATCGGGGCCGGCCGTCCCCCGCTGGAGGACCGCCGGCCCCGTGTGTGCGCTGGCCTTGCGGCCGACCCGTCGTCAGGCCGACTTGGCGGCCTTGGCGGCGCTGACCTCGGTCTCGACCACGGCGGCGACGCGGGCCTTCCCGACCACCTCGTCGCGGTGGGCGCGGTTCGGCTTGTGCCAGGCCTGGATGATGGCGCTGGCCACAAAGACCGTCGAGTACGTGCCGACGATCACGCCGATGGTCATGACCAGGGCGAAGTCGTTGATCGTGCCGCCGCCGAAGATCAGCAGCGTCACCACCGGCATGAGGGTGGTGAAGCTGGTCAGGAAGGTCCGCGACAGGGTCTGGTTGATGCTGAGGTTGATGATTTCCTTGTAGGTCTTCTCGCGCTGCAGCGCCAGGCTCTCGCGCACGCGGTCGAAGGTCACGATGGTGTCGTTGATCGAGTAACCGATGATGGTCAGGAGGGCCGCGACGACGGTCAGACTGATCTGGCGACCGCCGGTGAACCACCCGAAGAGCAGGTAGAGACCGCCGGCCACCAGGACGTCGTGGACGAGGGCGACCACGGCGGCGATGCCGTAGGCCAGCTCGAAGCGGAAGCTGACGTAGAGCACGATGCCGAGGAACGAGAGGAGCGTCGCCAGGAAGGCGCGCGTCTGGAACTGCGCCCCGACGAGGTTGCCGACGCTGTTGGTCTGGACCTGCTTGAGCTTCGCCTCGGGGTATTTCTGCGTGAGCGTCTCTTCGATGGCACCGAGGTCGAGGCTGTCGGTGGCATCGGTGGCCGTCCGGGGCAGGACGATCTCGAGCATGCGCAGGCCGGCGGCGCCGCTGAACTTGTAACCGACGCGGGCGGCTGGGTGGCCCAGGCCGACCAGGGCATCGCGCACCGCCGCGACCGGCGGCTCCGTGCCTAGGACCTCGTAGCCAACCTCGGTGCCGCCCGAGAAGTCGATGCTCAGGGCGCTGCGGCCGCGGCCGATCCCGGCAATCAGCGCCACAACGCAGAGAATCACGGAGATGGTGATGGCCGGCTTCGTCCAGGCCAGGATGTCGTAGTTGCAGTCGGTGAACCAGCGCAGCGCGTTCATGCGCAGGGTCTTCATCGTGCCGCGGCTAAGCATGGTGTCGAAGATGACGCGGGTCACGAAGATGGCCGTGAACATGCTGGCGACGATACCGATGCCGAGGGTCACCGCGAAGCCGCGCACCGAGCCGGTGCCGGCGTTGTACAGGATGATGGCGGTGAGCAGGGTCGTGATGTTCGAGTCGAAGATCGTCACGAAGGCGCGTGCGTAGCCGGCCTCGATGGCGTTGCCGATGGTCTTGCCGTTGCGCAGCTCCTCGCGGATGCGCTCGAAGATCAGCACGTTGGCGTCGACCGCCATACCGATGGTCAGGATCATACCGGCGATACCCGGCATGGTGATGGTGGCCCGCAGCAGGGTCATCGTGCCCAGAGTCAGGGCCGTGTTCATGAGCAGCGCCAGGACCGCGATGACGCCGGCCAGGCGGTAGTAGCCGATCATGAAGACCACGACCATGGCCAGGCCGGCCAGGCCGGCCCAGATGCCGCTGCGGATCGAGTCGGCGCCCAGGGTCGGGTCGGTGCCGAATTCGCTGTCGATCTGGATGTTCACCGGGAGATTGCCGGACTCGATGACGCCGGCCAGGCGACGGGCTTCCTCGAAGCCGAAGTTGCCGGTGATCTCGGCCTGACCGCCGGTGATCGGCTCGTTGATATTCGGGGCGCTGTAGACCTTGCCATCCATGACGATGGCGAGGCGCTGGTTGACGTTGTCGGTGGTGATACGGGCGAACTGCCGGGCGCCGCGGCCCTTGAACTCAAGGCTGATGCTCCACCAGTTGCCGAACTGGCTGGGCGACGGCTGGGCGCGGCTGACCTCGCCGCCGTCGAGGGCCTCCGGGGTCTTCTTGATGAAGATGACGTCGGTGATGACCTCGCCGTCACGCTCGCTCTCCAGTTCGGCATAGCGGAACCCCGGGCTGGGGCGGAAACTGGACGGGCTGGCGCGGTATTCGGCGACCTTGGCATCGTTGTTGGGGTCGACCAGGTAGAACTGCAGGTTCGCCTGCTGCTTGAGCACCTCGCGGATGTCCGACTTGGCGCCCTCGCTGAGGGTCGGCATGCGCACCGAGATGGTGTTGCAGGATCTCGATGATCTGGTCGCGCACCTGGACGATGTCCTTCTCCTTCGCCTTGGCCTCGTCCTCGCTGAAGCTGATGACGAATTCGGTGCCGCCCTGCAGATCCAGGCCCAGGCGCAGCTTGCCGGCGGCCTTGTCGCGGACGAACTTGATGACGCGCTTGTTCGAGGCGGTCGGCAGGCCGGGGACACTGATGACATCGCTGAGACGGACGCGGGCGTGCGTCTCGTCGCCGCGCGAGGCCTGCTCGATGCTCCGGTACTGCGCCAGCTCGGGGTTCTCCTGGCGCATCGCCTCGGCGCGGGCCAGCATGTCCTGGTACGCCTTCAGCGCCGCCGCGGCGGCGTCGGCCTCGGCCTTGGCACGCAGGTGGGACGTCTCCTGCGCCTTGTACGCCTCAGAAGCGCTGTCCTTGATCGCCTCGAGGGCCGCTTGCGCGGCCGCGGCCGCGGCCTGCGTCGACTCGGCCTTGGCCTCGAGCTTCGATGCGCCGGCTTTCGCCAGACGTTCAAACGTGACCAGGAAATCGCGGTCGCGCAGAGGGAACAGGGCCGCGACCCAACCCCCCAAGACCGCAATGGTGAGCACCCAGCGCCAGACCAGTGACCGTTTCATGGATTCGGCTTTCCCTCGAGTTCTTCGGATTGCCTCTGAGCCTGACCACGCCGCATCGCCACCGCGCTGCCGCCTCGCTGCAACTGGGGGCACAGCCTGCCAGGACGCCGCATCACGGCCTTCAGGATGACTTCCTGGCCGCCTTGCCCGACTCCTCCGCAGCCTCGGTGAGGACCGTGCTCACCGCCGAACGCACCATCTTGATCTCGACGCCCGGCGCCACCCGCAACATCAGCGTGGCCTCCTCGACCCCCGACACCTCGCCGTAGAAGCCGCCGGTGGTCACGACGCGGTCGCCGACCTTCAGACGGCTGATCAGCTCGCGGTGCTCCTTCGCTTTGACCTGCTGCGGCCGCAGCATCAGAAAATACATGATGGCCAGAAGCAGCAGCATCGGGCCCATCGCGTAGAGAAAACCGCCCGGCTGCCCGGCCGGCGCCTGCATGGCAGTCGCCAAAAGGGGCATGGTCAACACCGCAATGTCCATTCGAACAATCTCCTGGCCGCCTGTCCCCGATGGCACAAACCAGCCACCGTCCTGCTGGCGGCAGATACAGCCGCTCAATGTACATGCCGCCCCCAACCTTGCCAACCGCGACGCCTGACGCCGATCGGTTTTTCTCAGATTTGCAAAAGGGCGCCGACAGGCCATGTTGTACAGCCCCCGGGACCGCCGGGCGAGCGCGCCGGATGGGCCGCCGCCATGCGCCGGCCGGCGGCGACGCGGCCGGGCCGAGGGATGCGGGCGGTTCCCGAGGCCGCCGAGGGAGCAGGCAGAGCGCTATGGCTGGCAAGGGCAAGATCCTGGTGGTGGATGACGAGCTGAGCATCGTCGAGGTGCTCCGCGGCATCCTGCGCCGCCAGGGCTACCGGGTCAAGACCGCCGGCAGTGGCGAGGAGGCCCTCGAGCTGTTGCGCAACGAGCCCTTCGACCTGATGATCTCGGACATCCGCATGGGCGCCCTCGATGGCCTGGCGCTCCTCGATGCGGCCCGCCGTGAGCAGTCCCACCTGGCCGTGATCATCATGACCGCCTACGCCGCCGTCGAGACCGCCGTCGAGGCGATGCGTATGGGCGCCTTTGACTATGTCTGCAAGCCCTTCAAGGTCGACGAGCTCCTGGTGACGGTCGAGCGCGCCATCTCCTACGAGTCGGCGATCGCGGAGAACGAGTCGCTGAAGGAGACCCTGGCCTGCCCGGCCGAGGTGCACTTCGGGACTCTGGTCGGCGACCACCCCGCCATGCAGGCGGTCTATCGGCTCATCCGCAAGATCGCCCAGACCGACAGCACGGTCCTGATCCTCGGCGAGAGCGGCACCGGCAAGGAGCTGGTGGCGCGGGCCATCCACGGCAGCAGCCGCCGGCAGAACCGGCCCTTCGTCGCCATCAACTGCGCCGCCATGCCCGACAGCCTCCTCGAGTCGGAGCTCTTCGGACACGTGCGCGGCGCCTTTACCGGCGCCACCCGCGACAAGGAGGGGCTCTTCGCCACCGCCGACGGCGGCACCCTCTTCCTCGATGAGGTCGGCAGTATCCCCGTGGCCATGCAGCTCACCCTCCTGCGCGTCCTCCAGGAACAGGAGATCCGGCCGGTCGGCGGGACGCGGACGGTGCCCGTCAATGTCCGCATCGTCGCGGCCACCAACGAGGACCTCGAGGACCTGATCCGACAGGGGCGCTTCCGCGAAGACCTCTTCTACCGCCTCAGCGTCATCCCCCTGGAACTGCCGACGCTGCGCGAACGCCCCTCGGATGTGCCGCTCCTGGCAAACCACTTCCTGGCGCGTCGGCAGGCCGGCCGCGAGGCGCCCCTGAGCCTCTCCGACGAGGCCATGGCGGTCCTGCAGCGCTACGACTGGCCGGGCAATGTCCGCGAGCTTGAGAATGCCATCGACCGGGCTGCGGCGCTCTGCGAGGGCGGCGTCATCACGCCGGAGGCCCTGCCGGCCAAGCTCCAGGCCCTGCCGGCCACGGCCGGTACGGCGACTTCATCAGCGCCGGCCGGCGCGGCGCCGGCGGCCGAGGCCATGCCGATCGGCGTCGGCACGACCCTGAAGGCCTTCCTGCGCGACAAGGAACGCGCCTACATCCGTCAGGTCCTCGACCAGCACCAGGGCGACAAGGAAGCCACGGCGCGAGCCCTGGGCATCAGTCTGGCCACACTCTACCGCAAGTACGGCGACGACTACCCGGCCGCCGCCGGCAACCGCTGAGAGCCCGGAGGAGCCGCCCGATGGACCGCAATCGCACCCACCGCCGCCGAGACGCCTCCCGCCGCCTCGGCCGGTCCTGCCCGGGCGCCGTGCTGCTCATCGTCGGCCTCCTGGTCGCCGGCGGCTGCGCTCGCCTGCGGGAGTGGGGCTGGACCGACCGCGCTCCGGGCCGCGCGCTGTCGCTGCACCGCTTCGCCGACCCGGGCCTGATCTCGGGCGAGGCAACGCAGGTCGTCGGCAGCCCCGACGGCATGCAGCGCGTCGGCATCCTGCGCCAGCCCGTCCTCGGCAACCGCGAGATACCCTCGGCCGAACTGGTCGACGGCGACCGGCCCGAGCGGCCGGCCGTGCGGCTGCATCTCGACCGCCAGGGCGCCGCGCTCTGGATGCAGACCTGCGTCTCGACCCCCGGCGACAGCCTCGCCGTGCTCCTGGATGGCTTCTACTGGTACACCCTGACCATACCGCGCGCCGTGGACACGCAGAGCATCCTCCTGGACGGCCCCATCGGCCGCAGCGAGGCCGAAGCCCTGGTCAAGGGCCTGCCCACAAGCTACCGCGACTACCACCGCATGAAACGCCCGTTCTAGCCCTCTGAGGATGCCCCGGAAAGGACCACCCCTGACCATGATGACCGCCGAGACTGCCACCTGGCGCGACAGCGCCGTCCTTGACGACCTTTTCATGAACCTCGCCGAAGGCCATCCCGGCGCGATCACGGCACTGCTGAACGTCCTGCGCACGGCCCCGCCCGAGCCCCTCGCCGCCTGGCCGGCCGAGACCGCCGCGGCCTGGCGCGGCGGCCTAGACCTGGCCCTGGAGAGCCTGGACCGCGCGCAGTTGCGCCCCTGCGGCGAGTTGTTCCTGGCCCTCTGCGACATCGGCTTTGACAGCCCGCTCTTCCGCGACCTGCTCGCCGGCATGGTGCGCCAGACCCGCCCCGATTACCTCGACCCGGCCGGGCTCCTCAGCGCTCTCGGCCTGCGCGAACCCGCGGTCAGCACCACGGCCATCGCCAGCCGCTGGCGGCTCTTCGAGGTCCTCCGCCCCGGCGTCCTGTGCTACCACCCGCCGCACGGCCTCGGGACGGTCGAGACGGTCGATTCGCTGGCCAATGACATCCGGGTGCGTCAGAGCCGGCTCTACCAGATGTCCCTCAAGGTGGCCCTGACCCAGGCGACGCTGGTGCGGCCGGCGTCCTGGCTGCTGGGCCTGATCAAGGGCGAAGCCGGCGCCCGCCAGCGCCTGCGGCCCGACGACTTCCTCGCCCGGGCCGTCGAAGGCCTCGTGGCGCCGCAGCCCCCCGACGCCGAACTCCTGAAGGCCATCCTGGTGCCGGGCGCCTTCAGCGCCGAGCAGTTCGCCGCCTTGCTGAAGCCCGCCGCGGCAACCATGGCCACGGCCACGGCCGAGGCCGCCCCGGAGGCGACGGCCGAGACGACCGCCGGCATGCGCACCTGGGACCAGGCCCGCGGCATCACCGAGATGGCCGGCCTGATCGCGGCCACCGAGACCCTGCAGGACCAGGGCGCCGATACCGCCAACGTCGCCGCCATCCTGCGCGCCGACGCCCGGCGCAGCGCCCACGTCAACGACTGGGTCGCCACCCTGGCACTCCTCCAGCAGGCCTTCGGCAGCGCGCCGTGGTTCACCGCCGTCCTTCAGGAACTCGGCCCCGAGGCGGTCTCCTGGAACGACCTGGAACTCTTCGTCGACCAGAGCGACCGCCTGCCCGGCCGCCTCGTCAGCCACTGGTTCGAGGCCACCGCGACGGCGCGCGGGCCGGCCTACCTGGCCCAGGCCTGCATGAGTCTGCCCCTGCGCCTCTGGACCCACGCCGAACGCATCGTCGGGCAGCGCGCCGGGGCCGAGAGCCCGACGCTGTTCCTCGACACCGCCGTCCATGAGATCACGCGCGGCACACCGAGCGCCGATGCCCTCGTCTGGGCCTACCGCCAGGGCGGCGACACGGCCCGCCTCCTGGCCAATCCGCCCCTGCTGTTCAAGACCCTGCAACGCCCCGTACGCGGGTCCTTCATCAAGTCCCGCAAGGACCTCCACAAGCTCGTCATGGACGACCAGGCCTTCCAGCGCCTGGTCATGCGCGACGGCGATCCCGAGGGCGTCGTCAGCCTGGTGCGCTGCGTGCGCCACTCGCCGCTGCTGGACGCCGGCGAGCGCCAGAGCCTCCTCGTCAAGATCGTCCGCGTCTTCCCCGAGGCCATCGCCTTGGTCGAGGACCGCCGCGCCCAGGTGGCCCGCAAGCCCATCGGCAAGATCACCTCGGTCCGGTCGTTCCAGCGCCATCACCGCGAACTGGAGGACATCGTCAAACGGCGCATCCCCGCCAACGCCCAGGCCATCGCCCACGCCCGCAGCTACGGCGACCTGCGCGAGAACGCCGAATACAAGGCCGCCAAGGACGAACAGGCCCTCCTGCGCGCCCGCCGCGAGGAACTCGAGAATGCCCTCCACGAGGTCCGGGCTACGGACTTCGCCGACGTCACCGCCCCGGAGTGCGTCGTGCCCGGCTGCGCCGTCACCCTGCGCTACGCCGATGGCCGCCAGGAGACCTGCCAGGTCCTCGGCCTCTGGGACAGCATCCCGGAACGCCGCATGGTCTCGTACGACACCCCCTTCGGCCGCGCCCTCATCGGCGCCCGCAGCGGCGACACGATCACCCTGCCCGGCGGCGACAGCGTCACCCTCGCCGCCGTGGCGCCCCTCGACGACGCCCAGCGCGCCTGGCTCAGCGACACGCGGCCCGACGCGGAATGAGGACCCTCGAACGACGTCACGGGCGGTTGCACTTGGCCGCGACCGCAGTACATTAGGGGCTTCGCGGCGACGTGGGCCGCGCGGCAGGATCAACAAGCCGCCCGAAGCGGGGCGATAGAGCAGCGGAGATCAGTCATGGCGCATAAAAAGGGTCAGTCATCCACCCGTAACGGCCGCGACAGCAATCCGAAATACCGTGGGGTCAAGGTCTTCGGCGGCCAGAGCGTCAGCGCGGGCAGCATCATCGTGCGCCAGTGCGGTACGGTCTTCCACCCCGGTAACAACGTCGGTTGCGGTCGCGACTTCACCCTCTTCGCCCTGAAGGACGGCGTGGTCTCCTTCAACCGCGCCCGCCGCCGGGTTGACGTCACGCCTGTCGAGGCCTGAACGGCAGATGCTCCGGGTGGCCGCTCACGGCTCCCTGTCCCGTCGGCAGGCCGTGACGCGGCACCCATGAAGCTGAAGCCGGTGCCCTTGGCTCCCCGATGAGCCCAGCCGCACCGGCTTCTTTCGTTAAGGTTAACAAGGCCCGGCGCTTCCCGGGGTTGCGTCTGGGGACGGCGGCAGACACAGGCGAGACGCCTGTGCCACTCTCGGGGACGGCGGCTGCGGCAGCCCAGTCGACAGCGCCGAGCCTCACAGGCCGCGCGAGCCGAGCGCGATCACGGGCGCCGCCCGCCGGCGCCCGTGAGATGCCGAGCCGACGCTCGGCGCTCCCGGGGATGCGGCTGGGAACAGCCGCAGACACAGGCGAGACGCCTGTGCCACTCTCGCGGACGGCTGCCGAAGCCGGAAAGGCCCGTCCGTGTCCGTCCGTGTGTCCGTGCGGGTCCGTGTCCCGAGCCCAAGGGCCGCGTCCTCGCGGCCTTCCGCCCCGGGCGTGCGGCCGGCCGTCACTCCTCGATGGTCTTGCGCGCCTTGCTCATGTGCCCGGGGCAGACGCCGCGGCGTGTGCCCTCGATGAACTGGACGAACTCCTCCACCTCGGGGCAGAGCGGCCCGGCGGCGCGGATCTCCTCGAGGGCGTTGACCCGGTTCAGGCCGTTGAAGAAGTACGTCTTGATGGCGCCGCGGATGGCCAGGCGGGTCTTGTCGTCGAAGCCGGCCCGGCGCAG
>JAGVUW010000830.1 GCA_019136035.1 Verrucomicrobiota bacterium
CGACCACCGCCCTGTCGCATGCGTCCTTCCTGGCTGCGCGTCGTCGCATGCAGAACCAGCAGGGGTTCGGCGTGTCGACGCTGCTGAACGACGCCGACAACATCAACGACAGCGACACCACCATCGTGCTCGATAGCACGGCTGGGATGTTCGCCGGCCAGTTCATTCAAATCGACGCGGAGATCATCCAGATCGGCTCGGTGACCAACACCACGACCCTGGCTAGCTGCGTGCGTGGCTGCATGGGCACCACAGCGGCTGCACACAACGATGACGCGCGGGTCTATCAGTTGACCGGACCTATCCCTCTGTCCCGCATCTTCGCGGTGGTTCCCTACGAGCTCGAGGCCACCCTGATGGAGGTGCTCGGGTCTGAGCGCGTTCCCGGATACGCCAACAACGACCTGAATTTCCTGAGGGCCGAGTGGCAGAACGGGCGCATCACTCCATTGGCAGTGCCGGCCTACTACCTGGGCGGCGATCTAACCAACTGGTACCTGGCCGCCCCGGCAGCGGACATCCCCTGCCTGGAGATGGCCTATCTGAACAACCGTCAGGAGCCGGAAATCCTGGTGCAGGACGACCCGCGTGTCGGCAACGTGTTCACTCGGGACAACATCCGCTACAAGGTGCGGCACGAGTATGGCGGCGCTGCGGTCGATTTCCGCGGCCTGGATGGCAACATCGTCGCCTGATAACCAGCACTGACCGCATGGCGGGCGGCTCGGGCAACCGGGTCGCCTGCCATGCGTAACTGGAGGGAGAAGAGCATGAGAAGGGATTTTCGGGTTCTGCTGGTGCTGGCCCTGGTGCTGCTGATTGGCGGCACGGTCATAGCGGCCAGCGGTGACATCTGGGCGCTGCGCAACTCGGCTGGGTCTGAGGTGCTGCGCGTGCTGTCGACCGGCGTCCTGGTGCCGGGTTCCGACAACACCTACGACCTGGGGTCGTCGGCCCTGTCGTGGAAGGACGCCCATATTCAGGGCGCGGCTACGCTCGGGTCTGCCAGCGTGACTGGCGCCGCGACGGTCGGCACCACCCTGGGCGTGACCGGGGCGTCGACCTTCACCGGGTCGACCACGCACAACGGCGACGTCACACTGGGCAACGCCGCGACGGATGCAGTGACGATGGCCGGCCGGGTCTATGCTACCGACAAGCTGGACGTCACCGGGGCAACGGCGCTGGCCAGCACCCTGGCGGTGACCGGTGCGTCAACGTTCACCGGCTCCACTACTCACAACGGGGACGTCAACCTCGGCAATGCCGGGACTGACGCGATCACGATGGCTGGCGCGGTCTATGCCAACGACAACGTCACCTTGGGCAACGACCTGGCGGACGCCATTGACATCAACGGGACTGCTGACATTGCATCCGTGCGGTTCAGCGGCTATATCAACGGCACCATCAAGGACACGCCGTCTGACTACACCGTGATCGCAGGGACCGACCACTTCGTGGCCGTCTCCAACACGGACTCGGCCCGGACCGTCTACCTGCCGACCGCTGCGTCGGTTGGCACCGGCGGAATCATCGTGGTGAAGGACACGTCTGGCGCGGCCAACAGCAACAACATCACGGTCGAGGGCTCTGGCGACGAGACCATTGACGGGGCCGCCAACAAGGCGATTGACACGGCCTATGGGTCGTTGCGTCTCATCACCAATGGCACCGCCTGGTTCACCTTCTAGCCGAGGAGCGCAGCATGAGCTACTCTGCCATTCGCAAGCGGGTGCGGGACATTGCCCAGGCGCCGGACGCAACGGTCGTCACGCAGATGACCAGCGACACGGACACGGACAAGGTCGAGCACCGCTGCATCCAGGGGGCTCTGCTGCGCTTCTCTGCTGACCGGCCGCGACGCCTCGTGGCCCGTTATGCCGCGTCTGGTGCCTGGGAGTATGCGCTGGCCACGGTCATAACTGGCTGGGACGAGGGCTACCAGATTCAGCGTGTGGTGGTTCCGACGGGCCAGCAGGACCGCAACGTCATGGACGAGGCGGACTGGGAGGTCTACCAGCGGCACGAGGATGGCGCGTGGTATCTGCGGTTCCTGGACAATGCTCCTGGCAGCGACTATTTCGGCATCGAGGGCACCCGGCCGCACGCGCTGGACAGCACCACGGACACCGTGACGTCTGACGCGCCGCAACTCGTCGATGCGTTCTGCAAGATGGCGGCTGCCGAGGTTCTGGAGGTGCTGGCGAACTACTACGCTCGCAACGCCGAGAGCACCATTGGCGCAGACGGAGTGAACTACTCCACGCAAAGCGACGTCTACTCGCGGCGAGCGAAGGCGTTGCGCGACGAGTACGCGGCGCAGGTCAAGCAGACCGGTGGCGGCAGTGGTGGTGCTTGCGGCCGCATTGTGGACTGGGATGGCAGCCTGACCGGCGGCGAGGACCGGCTGTTCCATCGTCGCGGTCTGACCTGATGGATATCCGCGCCGAGGTCCGGGCGCAGGGGACGCTGGCTGAGGGGAAGTCCCTGGAGGGCGTGCGCAGGTCGGTGTGGGTGCACATCGTTCGCGCGGCCTCGGCCCTGCAGGGGGCGGTTGTTGCCGCAACTCCGGTGGGCGTGTCCTCGGCGCTGCGTGGCGCCTGGCAGGTGGTCTATGACGAGCCTGCGCTGACGGCCCGCGTGGTCAACAACATGGAGTACGCGCTGCCGGTGGAGTTGGGCCGGCGCGCCAAGATGCCACCTGTGGCGCCCATCCAGTTGTGGGTCGAGCGGAAGCTCGGCTTGAGCGGCGACGAGGCGGAGAGCGCGGCCTGGGGCATCGCCCGCAAGAAGGCCCGCACGGCCACTCCGGGACAGCACTTTGTCGAGCGGACCTGGGACGCTGCCATGCCGATCATCGAGCGCGAGGAGTTCGGCGACGAGTTGGCGCTGACCATCATCAAGGACCTGGAGGGCTGAGGTATGGCCTGGAGCAGCATTGTCTCAGCCCTGGCTACGCGCATCGACGCGGTGACTGGAGTCAACGGCGTTTATCAGTATCTGCGCTGGAGCAAGGACGCGGCGGGCACGGACGCATGGCGTGGCCTGTTCGTAACATCTGGCATCATGCAGACATGGATGCTGACCCGGACGAGGCAGACAAGCCTCATCTGTGAGGACGACGACAACCGTTACCGGGTAAGGCATGACGTCGAGGTGCAAGCGTTCTACGCGCTGGACGACTCGGCCGCGACGGAGACCACCTTCAATGGCTTGGTCGCGGCGGTGTGTGCGGACCTGCGCACGGGTGACCGGACGCTGGGCGGGGCCTGCGTGACGATGACCGAGCCGCAGGCAGACATCCGGCATGGCATGTTCGGCCAGGGGCAGGGGGTCCTGTCGCACGTGGCCACCATCAGATTCACCGTGGAGGAAGTGCTGTGAGCATGTGTGACGAGGTCGTCCTGCTGCCGAGTGCGGCCAGGACTGCGACCGCCAACAGTGCCAGGATTGACAACGTGACAGGAGCCACGGGTATCGCCATCTACCTGGACGTGACGGCGGTTGCGGCGACGCCGAATCTGTCGGCCGTGACCGTCCAGGTCCCGGTCGGAGATGCCTGGCACCCCATCTACACGTTCGGATCGCTGACTATCGCGACCACCGGGGTGAGGGCGTTCTGTATCCATCCTGGAGCAGCGAGTGCTGCATCCTGGACCGCAGCCCCACTGCAGGGGCCGCTGCCCAGGTCCTTCCGTGTGTCCGTGACGCATGACGACGTGGATGCCATTACCTACTCGCTACGGGCCGAGATGCTGCCCTGATGTCGCACAGCACGCACATCAAGGCGGTCTGCGACGCCATGGTCTCGCACCTGTCGACCAGCCTGGCGAGCCTGGGTATGAAGTCCTGCGCGTGGTCGGCGGGCACCAGGGCGGAGCCGGTCTACCCGGCCAACCCCAGGACCGACTGCCCGCTGTTGCGGCTGCGGCTCTACACTGCCGACGTCAGGCCCGGAAAGGTGAAACAGACCACGGACGTCGTGCTGAAGGCGAGCGTCTACTACTACCAGAGGCAGACCCCGGGAAGCGCGCACCAGGCCGCGATCGTCACTGTGCTGGAGACCATCGTCGACACCCTGGCCGGTGACTGGAGGCCGAGCGAGGTGGACGCCCTGTCCGGCATCTCGCTCTACTCGGTGGCGCCAGAGCAGGTGGTGGTGCACGACGAGATGACGCATCCGCTCGGGGACGACCCGGCGATGCGAGTAAGTGTCGGCGAGGTGTCGCTGGCAATCACCTACAGGAGCAACGGATGATGGCCAAGAGCGTCCGCGCCCGTCGGGTGCGCCTGATGGTCCCCCATGCCCCGAACCGGGACGCCGGCGCTCTCGTGCGCCTGGTCGCCCTGGGCATCGAGGTTCCCGTGGGGGAGTGGTTCGAGCTGCGCCAGGACCGCGCACAAGAGGCCCTGGCGAGATACCCCTGGCTCGTGGTCGAGGACCAGCGAGCCTGCCCGGCTCCCAAGCCGGAAAACCTGAAGGAGGTCTGAGGCTATGGGAGTCGGCCAGAGTTGGGGAGGAGCGCTGCTCCTGAAGACGGAGTCTACATATGGCACAGGAGCCGACCTTGCGAAGGCGGCGACCACCATCCCGGTGACGTCGGAGACCTTCGCTGTCGAGCATCCGCGCCCGGTCTACGGCAACATCCTGACGAGCCGGGTGGCCTATGGCACGGCCCCCGGGGTCATCTCGGCGACCGGCGGGTTCACCATGGAGGCTGACGCAGTCAATGTCGGCCTGCCGCTATTCTACTGGAATGGACAGGCGACGAGCACGGCGCTGGCCGGCCTGCTCACGAAGCCTACCGTGACCGCAGGGTCTGGCGGGGCGCTGCCTGCCGGAGAGTATTACTATAAGGTCGCAGCGGTCGTCCGGAACAGCGTCCTGGGTCTGACTTTCGTCACCGGGGCTAGCGCCGTCTCAGATAAGGCGACGGCTACAGCAGAGAACGGAACCATCACTATCGGGTGGACCAACCCCACAACATTGACCCTCCCGTCCGGTTGGGCATACTTCGGCACGGCGGTCTATCGCACGGCCAAAGACGGAGCCTCGGGCTCCGAGAGGTTCCTTCATCTTGAGACCGGAACCGGGGCATCATGGGCGGATGCCACGACAGCGGCTCTGGGCACAGCGACACCGCCAGCCACCATCTATCAGCACATCTATGTCCCGGCAGCGGTGTCCGCGGCGACCCATCCGCTGGGCGGATTCAGTGTCGGAGTGCTCAAAGACAACGACAAGTCCGAGCAATACATCGGCTGCCGGATGAACACCTTCGGCTTGAGCCTGGGCGACCAGAACGCCCCGGTCGAGGTGACCTTCGAGGCGATGGCTCAGACGGCATTCTCTGTGGCCAACCTGACTCCATCCCCGAGCATCGTCGCCCCGCTGATGAACTGGCAGGCCCAGGTCCTGCAGAACAACACGGCGATGGCCACGGTCGAGGCGCTGGAGTTGACTGCGACGAACAACCTGGAGCCCATCCCGCAACTGGCCGGCAAGAACTATGTGCGGGACTTCTACCCGGGTGAGCGGACCGTAACCGGAACACTGACCGTGGCCTTCGAGGACCACGACCAGTGGGACAAGCTACTGGCGGGCACGGCGTTCGAGCTATCGCTGTGGATTGGCGGGCAGGCGACGACCGCTCTGGCATCCTTCAACGACGGGCTTGGCAACACCATCGCATCCTGGCCCTACGGTATGCGCGTCGACCTCTGGAACTGCGTCTATACCGGCGGAGGAGCGAACCTCTCCGGGCGCGACCGGCTCGTGGCTCAGTTCCCATTTGTCTCAACCATGGACAGCGGCGAGGGCGAGGAGATGCAGGTTACGGTCTACAACCAGACGGCATCCTACGCATAGACCGCACGCTTCAGGACGCCGCGACCCAGCCTCCCATCGGGTCGCGTCGTCCTGTCTATATCCAGGAGGTATTGCCCGTGGAAGGCCTCTCTGCTGCCCTTCTATCCTATGCTGCCACGCCAGACGGGGCTGAGGCCCTGCGTCACGCCGGATGGTTCCTCGCGCGTCCTGGAGAGGCCGAGGTGGCACTGGGCGACGGTCGCCGGGTGATGCTGCGCGAGATGAAGGACGAGGCGCTACTGACCTGGCTGCGTATGGAGCTGGCTTCTGTCAGGATGGTCATCGACGAGCCCGGAGCCGACCGCAAGCTCGCGGCTCTGCTGGTCGGGAACGTGGCGCTCGTGGCGATGGCTCTAGGCGTCTCGTCCGAGGATGCGGCGGCGCTGTCCCCGCAGGTGCGCCGCAGCGTGGTCGAGGCTCAGGACCGCTTGAACAACACTGCCCTGTACGCCGACGCCCTGCTGGAGGTGACCCATGGCCAACCGGCTTGACCTGATTCTGTCGGCGTCGACCGGGGCCCTGGAGTCCGGGCTGAAGTCGGCCGAGGACGCCATCGGCAAGGTCAAGACCGAGGCGGAGGGGCTCGGGGAATCCTCGACGACTGCCGGCGACCAGTTGGGCAGCATCGCGAGGAACGACCGGATTCAGGCCCTGGCAACTGCCGGCGAGAAGATTTCAGAGATCGCCGGCAAGGTCGGGGCACTGGCGGACAAGTTCCTGGAAGCCGGCAAGGAATTGGACGACCTGAAGGACACCATCGGCACCTTCACTGGCGCCGATAAGGTCGACGCCATGACCAACTCCCTGCGGCAGATGTCCGTAGAGTTGGGCGTCCCGGCGAAGCAGTTGGCGGACACGCAGCAGCGGCTGGAGCTGTTCGGTGTCACCGGGACGGACATGCTGCAGCGGGTGGCCGATGCGGCGGCGGGGTCTGGTAGGGACATCCAATCAGTCGGCGAGGTGGTCGGGCAGTTCCTCTCGGGCAACGAGCGCGCCC
>JAGVUW010000214.1 GCA_019136035.1 Verrucomicrobiota bacterium
GCCGCGATCATCGCCTGCGCCGTCAGGTCGTAGTCGAGAGCGCCGATGACCTCGAGGTTGACCGGGCCGTCGTAGCCGGCCTCGACCAGCACCCGGCAGTAGCCCGCCAGGTCGATATCGCCGCGGCCGCAGGCCTGCTCCTCGGGCGTGCCCGGACGCGGACCCAAGCCGACGCAGTCGCGGATGTGCACATGGCGCACCCGCGACACCACCGCCTTGAGTGCCTCCTTCGGCACCTCGCCGCTGCGGTGGATGTGGCTCGGGTCCATGTCAATCCCGAAAGCCGGCGCGGACACCCGCCGCATGATCTCCAGGGTCGTCGGGGTGTTGAAGACCCCCGTGTTGACGTGCGCCTTCATGCACAGCGTCACGCCAAACTCGGCCGCCTTGGCCGCCATGCGCTCCAGATGCGCGGCCAGCCGCACGAGGTCCTCCGGGCAGTCCGGCTTGGTGCCGCCGGGGCCGACATTGACGACCGGTATGCCGATGGCGGCGCAGGCCTCGTAGGCCAGCATCAGGCGGTCCTCGGCGGTGGTCGCAACCTCGACCGCGCTCAGCGGCAGAGCCAGATCCGCCGCGATCGCCCTGATCTCCGCGGCGTGGTTCCGCCAGTCATCCAAGGGCAGGTGGTTGGCCATGCTGCCCAGAGCCGAAATCTCGGCCGCGTCGTAGCCGGCGCGCTTGATGTGCGCCATGGCCGTGCGGAAGTCGTGCTTGCCAAAAAGCACCGTGTTGACGCCCAGCGTGATCATCTCAGACCCTCCACATCACCGCCCGCCCCGCGCTCAGGATGGCCGGACGGCCATCCCGCAGGCGCGCAGGCAGGCATTCAGGTAGCCATCGCTCTTCCGCGGCAATCAGGGCCGCACGGCCGACCGCCTCACTGCTCGCGCGGGTTGTGCCGCAGCGTCGGCAGCGGGTTCGGCCGCACCAGCACGCCGCCCTCCTCGAAGGACTCGATCGCCGCGAAGGTGTACTCCAGCGTCGCCAGGGCGTCGCGCCCGTTGGCACGCAGGAGGTGCTTCGGAACCCGGTTGGTCACATCCTCGAGGAAGGCATGAATGCGGTTCGGGAAGGTCGCCCCGAAATCCTTGATGCCGGTGTCGTGCACGGTCGGCTCCGGGACCTGACCCAGCCCCAGCTTCTCGGGCTTGGCACCGGGTGTCCCGGGGGCCGGCCAGAAGGTGCACTTCTCGACGCAGTTCTCGATGCAGAAGGTCCCCTGCGAACCGCCGACTTCGACGCTCCACCAGCCGCCCAGGCCCATGGTCGCATCGCCGCGCTGGCTGAAGAGGTACCCGACCGCGCCGCTCTGGAAGCGCATGTGGATGCTGTTCAGGGCCACCATCGGATCGGCCGCCGCCACGCGGAAACTCGGCCGGCCCATGAACGCCTGGATGTGCGTGATGTCGCCGCAGAAGTAGCGCATGATGCTGAACGGATGCGCCAGGAACGCCTTCACATGGAAGTACGGGAAGCCGGCCACATTGGCGCCGCCGCCCTTGGCGTAAGTCGCCGCGCCGCCGACGAAGCCCATGCGGTGCAGGCAGTACATCTGCTCGCCGATCCTGCCCTCGTCGATGTACTGGCGTGCCTGCCGCGCCGGCTCGGTGAAGTAGTGGTTCAGGTTGCAGCCCAGGTAGAGGTCCTTCTCCTGAGCGTAGGCGACCATCTCACGGGCGTCTTCGATGTCGTTGCTGATCGGCTTCTCGACCAGGACATGCCGGCCGGCATCGAGGGCCTCCATCACCGGCTCGTAGTGCCAGCCGCCGTTCTCCGGACCGCCGGTCGTGACGTCGACAATGTCGAGGTCCTCGTTGGCCAGCATGTCCTTCAGGCTGTAGTAGGCCTTGACGCCGTGCTTCTTCGCCACCTCGTCGGCCCGCGCCTTGACCACGTCGCATACCGCCACGAGGTCCGCCAACGGGTCGTTCGCATGGCATTGCGCATGCGTCTGACCAATGCCCCTCATCCCCACCACGCCGACTCTCAGTGCCATCGTCGATACTCCTCTGTCCACCGGACTCCGGCGGTCTCAGTCAGCCAGAGCGGCCAGGCTGGGCGCCTCTCGGGATAGTCTAGCGGGAGAAACCCCGAATGCCATCGCCGACGACGGCGGCCTCCGGGTCAGAGTGCCGCGTCCACGCAGACGCGTGCGCCGCGCGGCTTCAGCCCGGCGCAACCCCGACTGCCGCCGCGGCCTGAAGGCACGCGGCATGCTTCCGGCCAAGGCCGGAACTCTGACGGAGACGGCTCAGACGACGATGTCCCGTGGCGTTCTATCGGGCGCGAGACCGCCGCTTGCATTTCGGGAGTCCGGGCTGACCTTGGGGGAGCCGGCGGGTGTGCCTGGACGCGGTGCCGGCGCGGTTGCGGGGAACCCGAGGAGGCTGGATATGTGGCGCGCCGTGCTTCTGGCCGGGTGGGTGCTGCTGGCGGCGGCGACGCGGGCCGCCGAGGGCGAGGCCGTGGCCTTCGACAAGGCCGCCGACCTGGCGGGCTGGCAGGCCGAGTCCGGAGACTGGGCGGTCCAGGACGGCGCCCTGCTGCAGAACGACGCGGGGCTATCGCGCGGCGTCCTGTGGCGGCCGGAACGGGCGTGGTCCGCGCTCGACCTCAGCGTCGAGTTCTTCATCCATCCGGTGGGTGAGGGCGTCCGCGCCCCGGGCCTCATCTACCACGCCGTCGACCAGGACACCTACTATTACCTGCACTTCGACCTGAGGAACTCCCAGGTGGTCTGGGTGCGTTCGGCGCCCGGCCGGGAGTGGACCGACGCCCGGCGTCACCGGGTGCCCGGCCTCAAGGCCGGCGCCTGGCAGACGGCCCGCGTCGTCTGCCGCGATGGCGAGCATCAGGCCTTCCTCGATGGGGAGCTCCTGTTCACCGAGAAGGACGACACCCTCAAGGGCGGCGTGGTCGGCCTGCGCGCCGGTCAGGGGCGCATCGCCTTCCGGAATCTGCGTGTGGAAGGCGAGCCCGTCGGCCTGACGGCGCCGTTCCGCGTCCAGGTCGCGCCGTTCCGGGTGGTCTGCCGCGACGCCGGTGCCGGCGCCTACGAGGCCTTCCCCGACCTCTGCCGCACGAGCACCGGCGAGCTTCTCTGTGTCTTCTACGCGGGCTACAGCCATGTGAGCGTGCCCCGTCCCGACCTCCCCAACGGCGCCCGCATCGCCCTCTGCCGGTCCAGCGACGACGGCCGGACCTGGTCGCCGGCCGAGACCGTGGTCGACACCCCCATCGACGACCGCGACAGCTCGATCACGCAGATCGCCAACGGCGATCTCCTGGTGGCCTACATGAGCTACGACCCGCAGCGCAAGCCCGGCACCCATCAGGTGTTCACCGTGCGTTCGACCGACCAGGGCCGGACCTGGGGCCCGCCGCAGCGCGTCCCGACGCCCTTCACGGCGAACGAGGCGGTCTCTGAGCCCATCCGTGAGATGCCCGACGGGCGCCTGATTCTGCCGCTCTACGGCCGCATGGCCGACGCGCCGAAGGCACGCTCGAGGGTCGGCCTGGTCGAGTCGACCGACAGCGGCCGCACCTGGCAGACCCTGGCCGTGGTCCGCTCGGACCGCTATGACCTCACCGAGCCCTCCCTGGTGCGCCTGCCCGATGGGCGGCTCTTCATGGTCATCCGACCGACCATGACCTGGTGCGAGTCCACGGATGGCGGACGGACCTGGACCGAACCCGCACCGCTGCCCATCGACGGCGACGCGCCCTACCTTCTCCTCACCTCCAAGGGCGTCCTGCTCTGCGGCTTCCGGCACCGGCCGACGCGGAGCACCTGCGTCATCAGCAGCACCGACTTCGGTCGGACGTGGAGCGAGAGGGTGACGATCGACCGAGTCATGGGCGCCTACACGAGCATGGTGGAGCTCCCGGACGGCCGCGTCCTGGTGGTGTACTACACCGAGGGCCACGGCTCGGACATCCGCGCCATCGCCCTGAGCGCCCCTCACGGCATGCCGTGAGGCTACGACACCCACGGCATGCCGTGGGGCCACGACACCACGACGCCCCCTCCGTAGCCCCACGGCGTGCCGTGGGGCCCCGACCCCCACGGCGTGCCGTGGGGCCACGACGCCACGACGCCCCCTCCGTAGCCCCACGGCATGCCGTGGGGCTTCCGGCACCGCTGGCCGGCGCTGCCGGTCAGCGGTGCCGGAAGGCCTTGCCCTCGAGGATGGCCGTGCCGCGGATACCGAAGCGCAGGTCGAGCCGCGGGTGGTCCCGGCCGGTGGTCGTGATGCTGAGGGTATGCATCCCGGCCGCCAGATCGGCCGGCAACGCCCGCCAGCCGCTGCCCGAGGGCACGTTGAGGGCCTTGCCGTCGACGCGGAAGGCGTTGCTGTCGAGCGGCAGGTTGCCCTGGAGCTGGAACTGCCCGACGCCGGCCTCGGCGACCTCGAAGACGGCCTCGATCCCGACCGGGACCCCGTCGCGGACGCCCGCCTTCTCGAGCCAGTCGCCGTCGGCGCGCTGCGCGTAGGTGACCTTGCCGTCGACCGTGACGGCCAGGCCTGCCGGCAGCGCGGCCAGGAGGCCGGCCGGCATGGCGGTTGGCAGCGCCGTCGGCGTGATGGTCACCGCGACGGCAGTGCCATAGGCGGCGGTCTCGGGGCTGAAGCCGAGGAGCGGCTGCAGCTCGACCCGTCCGAGGGCGAGCTGGTCGGCGCGGATCTTGACCTCGGTCTCGCCGGGCTCGAGGACGGCGACGTCAGCGCCGAGCCAGAGCAGGGCCAGGCGGTCCTCGGCGGCGCCGCGGCGGGTGATGGTGATCATGCTGTCCCAGGTCGCGGTGGCGGGCGTCACGGCGATCAGGTCGAACTCCTCGGGGGCGCCGCGGGCCAGGAAGCGCACCGTCGTGCGGGCGCGCGTCTGCTGCGCCTGGGCGCCGATCGCCACGGCGCTCAGGGTATGCCAGCCGCGCAGCAGCCGGGCCGCGTCGATCTCCAGAGTGGCGGCCACCGGGAGCTCGGCCAGGCGCTGGCCATCGAGGAACCAGTTGACCGCCGCCAGGGGCGCGTCGGCCGGCTCGGGCGTCACCCGCAGCGACGCCGCGCCATCGATGCGCTGCCCGTCCGCGATGCCCTGCAGACGCAGCGTCGGCGGCTGCGCCCAGGGCGCGCAGAGCGCGTCGCCGACGACGAGGAGCTGGTAGGGGGCGCTGATCGAGAGGTAGAAGGCCTCGGCCAGGGTGTAGCCGGCGGTGTAGTAGGCCTGCAGAAAGGCGGTGGGGAACTTCGCCTGGATGGCATGCGGCTCGGCGACGGTCCCCGCGGCGCCGGCGGCGCCATGGCGGATGAACTCCGTGAGCGGCGTCTGCCCGGCGCCGTCGTCAAAACGGCCCCCGAAGCTGGTCAGGTGCTCGGCGATGGCGCCCGGCAGGAGGGCGCTGCGCGAGGCCGGCCAGTCGAACGACGCCGCCCCGACCATCAGCCCGGCGACATCGGCGCGGCCCTGCGGCAGGACGCCCCGGCCGACCTCGGCCGCGACGCCCTGAGACCGAACCATCGCCGCGGCGCCGAGCACGGCCCACTCGCGGGCCGTCGAGCGCACGTCGTCATTGAGCATGAAGAACACCGGCCCGGCCGGCCGGCTGCCATCAGCGGCGGCGCTGCGCCGCAGGCCCGCGAGGACCTCGCCGTAGGCATTGCCGCGGCCGCTGCAGACGCCCAGCATGGTCGAGAGCAGGTAGCGCGCCCCCTTGTACGGCGCCGTGGGCGTCCCCTGCGGCGTCCAGCCGACGCTGGCGGCGAAGCCCACGGGCGGCGTCATCTCGGGCTGCCACTGGCGCAGCCGCTCGATCAGGGCCTTGAAGTCGTCGCGCGACCGCAGCCTCGTCAGATCCTCGTCCTGGAGGATGTGGCGGTAGTCGGTGAAGCCGGCCGCCACCGCCGCCGTGAGGGCGGCCATAGCCGCGTCGTCATGGCCATTGCGGGCGCGGGCGCAGGCGAGGTTGTAGACCACCTCGGCCTGCTCGGGTCGCGCCGCCGCCACCTTCTCGAGCCTCTCCTGGGCCTTGATCCACTCGGCGCGTTCCCAGGCCGCCTTCTCCGCCGGGTCGGCATCGGCCTGGCCGTCACGGCGGCGCTTCTCGGCGAAGAAGCCCATGACCTCACGGTAGGCCTCCTGGTCCTCCGGCCTCCAGGGCCGCACCGGCATGAGCTCCTGCAGGGGCCGCCGCGCGTACCAGTTCGAGTCCAGATCGAGGTAGTCCAGTTGGCGTGCCATGACGCCCTGGTAATGGCAGGTCAGCCCGGTCAGCGAGGCGCGGTTGCCGACGACCGGCGGCAGGCTGCGCCCGCCGAGGTCGGGGGTGAGGTCGACCCAGGTCGGAAAGTCGGCCGAGTAGACCACGCAGGACACATGGCCAGCCAGACGGCGGCGGTCGAGGTTCACGAGGACCGGCTGCAGGATGCGCTCGCGGAACTCGTCCACCGGGATGCCCTCGTGGCTGGTGATGCCCTCGAGGTGGATGAGGTTGGCGGCGGGGATGCCCCGCAGCGTGGCGTACTCATTGGCGAGCGTCCGCGACAGCCAGCTCTCGGCGTTGATGACGACGGCGGTCTCCTCGGGAGCCAGTCCCGCCGACAGGCTGTGGGCCAGGAGCAGCACCAGACAGTGCACCACGCCAGCCCGCCACGACATCACCGCGCCGGTCGAAGGGTTGATCACGAGACGAACTCCTGTCGCGACACCCGCCGCCGTCCCGCCCCGCCGCCGGCCCCGACCTGAAGAGCGCGCCCGCGGCCGGCGGCGTGACGGCGAAATCGGCGGCCGGCCCGCGCGCCGGGGGTGACGGCGCCCGGGCGAGCCGCTATAGTCGGCCCTACTCTGCTTCAGGAAGCCGGCAGC
>JAGVUW010000409.1 GCA_019136035.1 Verrucomicrobiota bacterium
GTTGGCGCCGTTGGGCAGGATGTAGCCGGCGTGGCCACTGCTGTTGATGATGAAGTACTCGGCATTGTCATCGGCGTACATCAGCTGCGCCAGGCCGATCTGCTTGAGGTTGTTCGTGCACGAGATGGAACGCGCCTTCTCGCGCGCCTGCGACAGGGCCGGCAGCAGCATCGCCGCCAGAATCGCGATGATCGCGATCACCACCAGAAGCTCAATCAGAGTGAACGAACGGCGACTTGAGATGTTCACAGCTATACTCTCCCGGAGTTGCACCCCATGACGCTGCCAGAGCGCCGGCGCGGCCACCGCACCGCCCGTGGCGGCATGCCCGCCGGCCGGCCCCGCACAGCCGCAACCGCGGTCATCCACTGTACCGCCACCGCCGCTCAGACGCCAGCGCGAAATGCAGAGTAACGGCCAGCTCAGCGCGCGACCGGCGAGGACGGTACCGCCCGAGGGGGCCTGTCGGAGGATAGCAGGCCCGCACTGCCCGTCGCGACACACCGACGGCGCCAGGGGGGCCTTTCGGGGGCGCGCGGTCAGCGGAAGTTGACCACCGGCTGGCCGCTGGTGTAGGCGACGGAGTTGTCCAGCCGCAGGACCAGCAGGCCGCCGCCGCTGCCGCCGTTGGTGCGCAGGTGGGGCCAGACGGGAACGCTCTTGCGGAACCAGTCGCTGAGGATCCAGGCGGTGGGAAGGTCGCGCTCGGTGAGGGCGCGCGGCACGAAGGCAGGCAGGGCGCCCGCCGGAGGCCCCATGAACGAGTAGTAGCGGTACGGGATGTTGCCGGCGGTCCAGTTGGCGTCGGTATTGACGATCGACTCGGCCGCCCCCGGGTAGTCCGTGCTGTTGGCGTAGACCTCGAGGTTCTCGGCTTCGGGGCAGTAGAAGACCTCGCGGCTGGCCGTGTAGGGGGAGATCTTACTGCAGAGGCCGAGGTGCGAGTTCCCGGTCTTCGGTTCCAGCGGGAACCACTCCGCGTTGTCGCTGGAGTAGAGGTGCAGAGCCAGCCCCAACTGGCGCTGGTTCGACAGGCAGCTCGTCTCCCGCGCCTTGGCCCGGGCGCGCGTCAGTGCCGGCAGGAGCATCGAGGCCAGGATGGCGATGATGGCGATCACCACAAGAAGCTCGATCAGGGTGAAGCGCGGCGCCCGCCGGACGACGGCAAGCCCCCCGCCGACGCCAGCCGGGGCGGGCACGGAGGAATCCAGGCGCGAGAGAGGACGGCTGCAGATCATGGCAACAGACTCCGACCTTGTGCCTGACGCCTGGGCGTGAGGGCCTGGGGCACCCGTGAACCCTGCGCGGCGGCACCGCGATCCTATACCTATGGTGAAGGTAGGGGGCGCGAGGAGGGGGCACAATCGCGGGTCCGTGAAGAGACCGTGAAGAACGCCGCGGCGCCCGGTTCGAGGCGGTCGTTCTCAGTCCAGGCGTGTGTCGTCGGCCGGGTAGAAGGCGGTGGCGCGCGCCTCGGGGGCGCTGAAGGCACGGACGCGGACGCGGTAGAGTCGCGCGATGGCTTCCGGCGTCACCACCTGCTGAGGCGGGCCGTCGTCGATGATGCGCCCGCCGTGGAGCAGGAGCACGCGGGTGGAGGCCATGAGGGCGTGTTCCGGGTGGTGCGTCGCCTTGACGATGGCGTAGCCGGCGCCGGCCAGCGCCCGCAGGTGCTCGAGGAAGCGCAACTGGTTGCCGTAGTCCAGCCCCGTGACCGGCTCGTCGAGGACGAGGGTACGCGCGCCCTGAGCCAGGGCGCGTGCGATCAGGGTGAGCTGCCGTTCGCCGCCAGAGATCTCGGAGTACCGGCGCTCGGCAAGGGCGCCGATGCCCAGTCGGGCCAGGATGTCGACGACCACGGCGCAGTCATGGCGCGATGGCGAGTGCGTCAGGCCTGTGCAGGGCAGACGCCCCAGGAGGACGACATCGCGGACGGTGTAGGGAAACGGCGTGGTGTGGGTCTGCGGCACGTAGGCCAGGCGCTGAGCCAGCTCGCGACGCGGGTAGCGGCGCAGGGGCTTACCGTTAAGCGTGACCTCCCCGGAGGCGGGCTGCAGCAGACCGAGCAGGAGGCGCAGCAGCGTCGTCTTGCCGGAACCATTGGCGCCCAAGAGCGAGACAACCTCGCCGGGACCGACCCGGAAGGTCACCCCGCACAGCACGGGGCGCCTCGCGAAGGCGAAGTGGACCTCGCGCGCCAGCAGTTCGCCGGCCGCGTCGGCGCTGCCGTGGAGAGTGCTCATAGCCATGCCTTGCGAGCCCGGTGCAGGACGATGAGGAAGGCCGGCACCCCGAGCAACGCCGTGAGGATGCCGATCGGAATCTCGACGTTATACCAGGAGCGCGAGATGCTGTCGGTGAGCAGCAGGAAGAGGGCGCCGATCAGGGCGCTGGCAGGCAGCAGGCGGCGGTTCCCGGGGCCGACCATGAGCCGCGCCACGTGAGGTACGATCAGCCCAACCCAGCCCACCACGCCGGCCAGGGACACGGTCAGCGCCGAGATCAGCGTGGCGATGGCAATGACGCCGTAACGCACGGCCGTGACCGGCACCCCGAGCGAACGCGCCTCGTCGTCGCCCATCGCCAGGGCGTCGAGGGCGGGCCCCAGGGACGCCAGGACGAGCACGCCGGCACCCATGGGCAGGGCCGTCCAGCCGATCGTCCTGAGGTCGGTCAGCGACAGGTTGCCCATCAGCCAGTACTCGATGGCGGGGAGCTTCTGGTAGGGGTCGGCGACGAAGGAGACCACGGCGAGGAGGGCCGTGAACAGCGTGCCGCTGATGACCCCGCCGAGGACCAGCATCACCACCGAGGCACCACCGGCGAGGCGGGCGACGCTGACGCCGAAGGCCACCGCGACCACTCCCATGGCAAAGGCCAGGGCCTGAGTCACCGCCCAGTGGTGCGACACCAGGATGCCCAGCGCGGCGCCGAAGGCCGACCCGGCCAGGACGCCCATCAGCTCAGGCGACACCAGCGGGTTACGGAAGACCGCCTGATAGGCGGTGCCCGAGGTGGCCAGCGCGGCGCCGACCAGGACCGCGGTGAGCACACGCGGCAGGCGAATCTGGACAATGACGTTGTAGAGAAGGTCCCACTGCTCAGCCGGCAGCTCGATCAAATGGAGGCCGGCCAGGGCGAAGCGGGCGATGTCCCGGACCGGCAGTGGGTAACGCCCCACCGCCAGGGCCGCGGCGACGGCCACCACGAGGAGCAGCCCGAGGAGCGGCCAGCGCCCCGCGGCGATGGCGGTACGCAGCCTCACCGCAGCCATGCCTCCAGGTCGGCGTCCGTGACCTCAGACCCGACGAACAGGCGCAGGCCGTCGCGGATGTCCTGCCGAATCTGGCCCGGGTAGCGCTCCGGGTAGAAGCAGTAGGCCAGCCACTGCAGGCCCATGATCTGCATCACCGAGGGCGGCCGGTCAAGCCAGTTGAACGGCGTGCGCGGCACGGTGTGGATGCGGCGCCCCGACACCGCCTTGACGCCCTGCCACCGTGCATCCGCATAGGCCCGCCCGGCGAACTCGGGCACGAGCGAGACAATGACCTCAGGATTGTACATCAGGACCTGCTCGAGACTGACCTTCTCCATGCCGAAGTGTGTCTTCAGCTCGCCCTGATGGACGATGACGCCGCCGGCCCGGCGGATCGGCTCGGCATGGAACGACTGGTCGGACTCCGTGGCCAGGCCGTCCTCAGACTCGGCGTAGTAGACACGGACGCGCTCCGCCGGCGGGATGGCCGCCACCATCGCCTCAATGGCCGCCAGGCGCTGACGGGCGTAGGCCGCCAACGCCGCGCCGCGCTCCTCGCGCCCCAGCAGGCGGCCGAGGAACTCGAGGCCCGCCGGGTAGGCGGCGAGACCATCGAGATCGACAAAGACGACGGGGACCTTGATTCGCGCAAACTGCTCGGTGATGCGCGTGGTGTCGGCGCCCGGGCCGCCCTTGGCCAGGGCGAAGTCCGGCCGGAGCGCCAGGATCGCCTCGAGGCTCAGGCGGGAGTGCTCGCCCTGCACCGGCTGCGTCAGTTCGACGGCGACGCCACAGGCGGCTGGCGTGAGGAAGCGCTTCTCCGTCGCCCCGAGGGGGAAGCACCCCGGCTGCAGGTTGATGACCAGATCGGGAGCCACGACGTACAGCGCCGCGCTCGTGTAGGGCTGGGCCGCATAGACCCGCGTAACGCGATCCGGTAGGGTCACCTGGCGCCCGGCCATGTCGGTGATCTCCCGCCCGGCAGCCGCCAGGCCTGCCAGAAGTGCGACACCGACCACAAAAACCCTCCGGAGCAGCATCGCCACCATCGCTCACCTCCGCCCGGGCCGTCGCGCCATCTCAGCGCCCAGGGTCGCCGCGATTGCGGGCGTGTACCGCAATCGCGGTGCGGCAACTGGCGGGGGCCCGGTCCGCCTACTCTACCGGCCCGGGTGCGACACCCCAGCCGCCTCTTGCGAAGAAAGCATGAAGAACGCGACCGCGGGAGGCCGTCGGGCGGCGGCGTGCGCCCGCGCCAGCCGCGATCTCACGGGTGGTTCCAGAAGACGCGGTCGGCGATGGCGCGCTCGTAGGCCCAGCACTCGACATGGCCGTCGACGAAGGTGACGACATCGCCGGCGTTGTGACGCCGTGGCCAGGCCAGGCCGTTGTAGTAGGCCCATGTGATCGAGCCGCGGGCGTAGTGGATGGGGCAGTAGGCCAGGTAGAGGTGGGCGTTGCGGCCGTTGACGTCCTGCCCCTCGGTCTCGGTCACCAGACACGTCGCCGTGGGCGTCGTGATTCGGCCCAGCGTGACGCTCACGCCGACACCGCAGACGTGCGGGTAGTTGACACCATAGTCGGTGGTGCCGACACACGACGGGCAGTCGAGCGCGGCATCGGCGTTGCCGAGGTAGGGCTTGATGACCACCAGCCAGCTCTGGCTGTAGGTGCTGGTGTTGTACATCACCAGGTACTCGCGGTTGTCGTCGGCGTACATCAGCATGGCCAGGCCAAGCTGCTTGAGGTTGTTGGTGCAGCTCGTCTGGCGGGCTTTTTCGCGCGCCTGCGACAGGGCTGGCAACAGCATGGCGGCCAGGATGGCAATGATGGCGATGACCACCAGAAGCTCAATCAAGGTGAATGGACGACGTTTCATGATCCTGATCGACCTCCCTCGATGCCGACACCGGATGCAGGACCGTCGGGCGGCCGCGAGCGCGTCGCGGCCACGCCACCCTGAAACGATAGACGCCGTGGGCGTCGAAGTCAACGGCGGCGCTGCCGCCGGCGCAGGCAGGCAGGTCCACGGCGCCGTCCCGTGGACCTGAAGCGGGCGCCGACCCGCGGCGCCCGGGGAGCGCCATTCGGCTCGTGGCGCCCACTCCCAGCCCGGCCCACGGCGCCGACCGCCCCCCCCGGGTGTCCCCGGGCTGTGGGTCTGGTGCCTCCAGGAAAGGGACCCAAGGGACAAAAGGGACTCCAGGATGAGCGCGCCGCAGACCTTCGTGCCGCGTAGGTGTCCCTGGTGTCCCTGGTGTCCCTGGTGTCCCCCGGACAGGCGGCCGCTCAGCGCCGGGACTGCGCCTTGGCGATGCAGTCGCGGGTGTAGGCCAGGCTGGTGATCAGCGCGGCGGTGCGGTCGCTGCCGCTGAAGCCGCACTCGAAGGCCATGAAACCGCTGAAGCCGATATCGGCGAGGGCCTTGAAGCCGGCCAGGAAGTCGGTGTCGCCGCTGCCGGGTTCCAGGCGGGTATTGTCGGCCAGGTGCACATGCTTGACCAGGCTGCCGGCCTGGCGCAGGGCGGCCGGTGTCGAGGTCTCCTCGATGCTCATGTGGAAGAAGTCGCTGATGAGGGCGAGGGCCGGGTGGCCGCTGCGCCGGATGATCTCCAGACCGTGGGCCTGGGTGCGCAGGAGGTGCGTCTCATAGCGGTTGAGGGGCTCGAGGAGGAACAGGCACCCGGCGGCCTGGGCGGCGTCGCCGAGTTCCTTGCAGAGTTCGACCAGGAGGTCCTTCTCGAGGTCGACGGCGCTCTTCAGCGGCGCCAGGTCGGGCAGGCGCGGCGCGCCGAAGATCGGCGGCACGATCTGGCCCGTGGCGCCGAGGTCGCCGGCGAGCTTGAGGTACTGCTTCGATTGCTCGATGCTGGCGCGGCGCTTCTTGGGATCGGGATCAAGGAAGTCGAAGGACGGATTGCCGCAGACCGTGCACAGCGGCACCGGGCTGTCGGCGAAGTCGCGGCGGGCCTGGTCGAGGCGTTCCACCGGGTAGTTCCCGGCGCTGACCTCGATGCCGTCGACGCCGTGGTCGGCGGCCCACTTCTGCTTGTCGGAGGTGGTGTTCCCGGGAATCATGCCGAGCTGCAGAGCGATCTTCATGAGGCGGTGCACTCCTGTGAGGTGTGGCCGACCGTCGCCGGCGCCGCCGCGCGGCAGCGCCGGCCCTGCTTCCGGCCGGTGCCCGCTACCATAGCACCGCGACGCCAGGTTCCACCCAGGCGCCCGCGGTGCTATAGTGGCGGTGCAGAGGGCGCGACGAGTCGAGGAGGCCCTGCGGCGGCACCGCACGCGGTGTTCGGCCGTGCCAGGCCCGGCACATCCGGACGCCGGCGGTTGGGCTGTAGTCTGTAGTCAGAGACCTGCCGGGGGAGCATGTCATTGGCGGATAGCAGTATGGAGAGCAGCCCGACCACAGCCCATGCCCCCCCGGAGCGTCTGACCGGCAGAGACTGGCATGGCGTCGCCACGCTCTACGCCATCGCCGGCATTGCCTACAGCGTCCTCAGCGTCGGCGCGGTACGGTTCCTGGTACCC
>JAGVUW010000606.1 GCA_019136035.1 Verrucomicrobiota bacterium
TGGCCGCCGAAGCCGAGCGAGTTCGACAGGGCGGCGCGCACGCGGCCGGGCCGGCCGACCCGCGGGACGTAGTCCAGGTCGCAGGCCGGGTCGGGCGCGTCGAGATTCAGGGTTGCCGGCAGGAACTGATCGCGGATGGCCAGCACGGTGGCGATGGCCTCGAGGCCGCCGGCCGCGCCGATGCAGTGGCCGGTCATGCCCTTGGTCGAAGATACGGCCAGGCGCCGGGCGTGCTCGCCGAAGGCCGTCTTGATGGCCTGGGTCTCGATCGGGTCGTTGACCTGGGTCGAGGTGCCATGGGCGTTGATGTAGTCGATCTGGTCGGGGGTCATGCCGGCATCGCGGAGGGCCTCGCGCATGGCTCGCGCCGCGCCCTCGCCCTGCGGGTCGGGCGCGGTGAGGTGGTAGGCGTCGCCGGTAGCGCCGTAGCCGGCGAGTTCGGCGTAGATGCGGGCGCCGCGCGCGAGGGCGTGTTCGGCGGTCTCGAGCACGAGCATTCCGGCGCCTTCGCCCATGACGAAGCCGTCGCGGTCGCGGTCGAACGGCCGGCTGGCCCGCGACGGGGTGTCGTTGAAAGCGGTGCTCAGGGCCTTGAGAGCACAGAAGCTCCCGATGGCGTACTCGTTGACCGTGGCCTCGGTGCCGCCGCTGATGGCGACGTCGGCGCGGCCCAGACGCAGGGCGTCGAGGGCCGTGCCCAGGGCATCCGTGCCGGAGGCGCAGGCGGTGACCACGGCATGGACGCGGCCCTTCAGACCGAGGGCCATCGAGATGTTCCCCGGGGCCTCGTTGGCGATGATCTTCGGGATGGTCAGCGGCGGGATCCGACCCGGGCCGCGCTCGAAGAGCCGGCGGTGTGCCTCGAGGTCGACCTCGCTGCCGCCGATGCCATTGCCGACGATCACGGCGGCGCGCTCGGGGTCGGGCCGGCAGTCGGCCGAGAAGCCGGCGTCGGCCCAGGCCTGCTTGGCCGCCGCTACGGCGTACTGACTGAAGAGGGCCATGCGCTTGGCCTCTTTGACGTCGAGATACGCCTCGGGCTCGAAGCCCTTGACCTCGGCCGCGACCCGGCACTCCAGCGGCGACGCGTCAAAACGCGTGATCGGCCCGACGCCGCAGCGGCCGGCACGGATCGACTCCCAGAAGCTCGCTACGTCAAGGCCGATGGGGCTGATGAGGCCCATACCGGTAACAACGACCCGTCTCGTCATGGCGTGACACTCCTCAGTCTGCCTGTGGGGCACCCCGCGGCAGGCCGCCGCGGAGGCCTGCTCATGCTCACCAGCGAATGGCATTGCCGCCGTAGGTCAGGCCGGCCCCGAAGCCGGTGGTCAGGACCACGTCGCCGGGGGCCAGACGGCCCTGGCGATCGAGATCGGCCAGGGCCAGGGGTATGGACGCGGCCGAGGTGTTGGCCACCTCGTCGATGGTCACCACAAAACGCTCGGGCGCGATCGGGAGGCGCTTCTGCGCGGCCTGCAGGATGCGGATGTTCGCCTGGTGCGGCACGACGTAGCGCACCTCCTCGGGAGTGATCTTCAGGGTCTCCAGGAAGTGCAGCACGACTTCGGCCATCGCCTTAACCGCGAAGTTGAACACCGGGCGGCCCTGCATGTGCGCCTGCCGCAGCTCGGGATTCGGCGGCGGCACCCGCAGCCCCCCGCCGGCCCAGAGGAAGCCGCTGCCGGTGCCGTCGGCACGCAGGTACGACCCCAGGATGCCCCGGTCCGGCTCCGTGGTCATCTCGAGCACGGCCGCGCCGGCGCCGTCGCCGAAGAGCACGCAGGTATTGCGGTCGGTCCAGTCGACCAGCCGCGACATGGCCTCGGCGCCGATCACCAGGGCCGGCCGACCGTTGCCGCAGAGCATCAGGCCGCGCGCCACCTCGAGGGCATAGACGAAGCCGGTGCAGGCCGCGCCCAGATCGAAGGCCGCCGCCGCGGGAGCGCCCAGGCGGGCCTGCAGGAGACAGGCGTTCGAGGGGAAGCCGCCGTAGTCGGCCGTCGACGTGGCCACGATGATCAGGCCCAGGTCCGCCGGCGACACGCCGGCCCGCGCCAGCGCCGCCCGCGCCGCCTGCTCCGCCATGTCCGTGCCGGATTCGTCGGCGGCCATCAGGTGCCGCGCCCGGATGCCGGTGTGCGAGACGATCCACTCGTCGGAGGTGTCGAGCGTCTGCGACAGCTCGTCGTTGGTCACCCGGCGAGCCGGCAGGTAGCCGCCAATACCGCTGATCTTCACACGCTGCTCGGACATCGTTGTTGCTACGCTCCGCATTCGGCCGCAATCCCGCACCCACCGGCCCGCAGCCAGGACACAGCCCATACTATGCCATCTCCCGGCCAGATTGAAAGACATTTGGCGTAAAACTGTCATTTTCGGGCGGGCGGCGGGTTGCAGCCGCCGGCGTCCCGACCTACGGTATGGGCGGAGCCGAAGCCTGCGACGGCAGGGCTTTCGGGCGGGCCGCCGGCCGGTCCGCGACAGACCGTGCAGCGTCAGGATCGTCCATCGCCATGAGCATCGTAGTCAACCACGACGAACGCCGGCGCACTATCCTGCGCAACGCCCTGGCGCTGTTTGCCGAAGAGGGCTACCCGGGCGTGACCTTCCAGAAGATCGCCGATCGCAGCGGCATCGCGCGCACCGGCATCTATAAGTACTACACCACCAAGCGCGAGATCTTCGACCACGCCATACGCTACCTCACCGACGACCTGCTGCTCGAGCTGACCCTGGTCAGCGAGGCCGGCGACCGGCCCGTGGCGGCGCGCCTGGAGACGGTCCTGCTGACGGTCCTGGGGACGCTCTTCCGCCTGCGCTCGGTGCTGACGATCATCCTGGAGTACCTCCTGCGGCAGAAACAGGACGGCGACGACGTCAGCCGCAAGGTCCGCCGTCACACCGTCGGCATGCGGCTGCTGCTGCGGCAACTGGTGCGCGAGGGCGTCCAGCGCGGCGAGTTCCAGCCGGTGCGCCCGGGCGACGCCGCGGACATGCTCTTCGCTCTCCTGGAGGCCGCCATCATGGAGGCGACGGTCAGCGGCATGATGGACCGTGAGCAGTTCGAGCGCCTCATCGCCCTGGCCATCCAGCGCCTGCGGGGAACGGCGGCTCCCGGGGCGACGGCGACGCATTGACAGGGCGGCCTTAGGCGAGGATCGTATGGCCGTCGGCGCGCCGTGGCGGTTTCTGACCGCGGGGGGTTGCCCTCGGCCTGGCAGGCTGAGGCCGGCAGAACCGCACACCGACGCCGCGCCGTCAGTGGGAAAGGTCGCCCATGCCCCACCATGTCGAGGCATTCGTCGCGAAGATGACCCAGGCCGGCATCGACCCGGCCGCGGTGGCGTGCTTCCGTGAGTTCTACCTGCGCTACCGCAGCGGCCGGGCGCGCACCGAGGTGCGCGAGGAGGACATCCGGCCGGTGCCCGACGACCTCATGGTCCGCCTCGAGGACCTCCCCCCCGCCCCGCCGACCGCGGCCGAGGGCACCGTCGTCATCCGCCTCAACGGCGGCCTCGGGACCAGCATGGGCCTGACCCGTGCCAAGAGCCTCCTGGAGGTCAAGCCGGGGGTGACCTTCCTCGACGTCATCGCGCGCCAGGCCCTGGCGAGCGGGCAGCCCCTGCTGTTCATGGACAGCTACAACACCCGCGCGGACACCCTCGCGCACCTGGCGCGCTACCCCGGCCTGCGCCGGAGCGGCCTGCCGCTGGACTTCCTGCAGAATCAGTTCCCGCGCATCCGTGCCGTCGACGGCGCCCCCCTGGACTTCGGTGATGAACGCGACTGGAATCCGCCGGGCCACGGCGATCTCTACCTGGCCATCCAGCGCGACGGCCTCCTCGACCACCTCGTCAGCCAGGGCTGCCGCACCGCCTTCGTCGCCAACGCCGACAACCTGGGCGCCGTCCCGGACCCCCGCATACCGGCCTTCATGGCCGCCGCCGGCATACCCTTCCTCATGGAGGTCTGCCGACGCACCCCGATGGACCGCAAGGGCGGCCACCTGGCCCTGCGCCACGACCGCCAGGGGCTCTGCCTGCGCGAGGCGGCCCAGCGCCCCAAGGACGGCGACCGCTTCGAGGACATCGAGCGCTACGGCTGGTTCAACACCAACAGCCTCTGGGTCGACCTCATCGCCCTGCAGGCGGTCCTGCGCGCCGGCCATGGCATCCTCCCCCTGCCCCTGATGGCCAACCCGAAGACGGTTGACGGCATACCCGTCGTCCAACTCGAGACCGCCATGGGCGCCGCCATCGAGAGCTTCCCGGGCGCCCGCGCCCTGGCCGTGCCGCGGGAGCGCTTCGTGCCGGTGAAGAAGACCTGCGATCTGCTCGTGCTGCGCTCGGATCTCTATGCCCTGGACGAGGCCTCGGGACAGCTCCGGCAGGCCCCGGGGACGGCCCTGCCCGTGGTCGACCTCGACGAGGCGCACTTCCGCAGCGTGATGCACCTCGACGAGCGCTTCGCCGAGGGCGTGCCGTCATTGCGCGCCTGCAGCGCCCTGACGGTGCGCGGGCCGGTCAGCTTCGCCAGCGGCGTCATCCTGCGCGGCCGGGTCACCATCCTCGCCGACAGCCCGAAACGCCTGCCGCCGGGGACCTACGAGGGCACGGTGCGGCTCTGACGGGAACGGCTCAGGGGGCGACGGTCCGTGCGGTTCTATCCGGGGCGCCACGCCGGTCGTTTCCCGGGCGCTGCCTGCGCCCGGGGTCCGCGGACGGCGCCGCGGACCACCGTGCGGGCGCCGGAGAGCCTCAGCCGCGACGGGCGCAGGGCCCGGTGCAGCCATCCCAGCAGTAGGTGCAGAGCTTGCTGCGCGGCAGGCCGATGGCCTTGACCATGTCGGGCAGGGTCTGGTACTTCAGCGTCGTCAGCTTCAGGGTGCGCCGGATGCGGTCGACCATGGCGCCGTAGCGCTCGCTGGCCGGATCGGCATACTCGTTGAGGTGCCGGTCTTCGGCGCCCTCGAGTTCCTTGATGGCGCGACGGCTGGCCAGGTCGAGGATATTCCGCGAGCGCGAGAAGGTCAGGTAGCGGCAGCCGTGCAGCAGGGGCGGGCAGGCCGGGCGCATGTGCACCTCGGCGGCGCCGAAGTCGTAGAGCCGCTGCACGATCTCACGGAGCTGCCGGCCGCGCACGATCGAGTCCTCGCAGAAGAGGATACGCTGGCCGTTGACGAGCGAGCGGATCGGTATCAGCTTCATGCGCGCCACTAGGTCGCGCACGGACGGGTCCTGCGGCATGAAGCTGCGCGGCCAGGTCGGGGTGTACTTCACAAAGGGCCGTTTCAGGGGCAGGCCGGTCTCGTTGGCGTAGCCGACGGCGTGAGCGGTACCGGAGTCCGGAATGCCGGCCACCATGTCCACCGTCACCTTGTCGGCACGATCGGCACGCGCCAGAGCCGCGCCGCAGCGGTAGCGCGCCTCCTCGGTGTTGATATCCTCGTAGGACGATGCCGGGTAGCCGTAGTAGACCCAGAGGAACGAGCAGACCTGCATCTCGCTCCCGGGCGCCTGGAGCTGCTCGATGCCGTCGGGGGTGATGCGGACAACCTCGCCGGGACCGAGATAGCGGTCGATCTCGTAGTCGAGGTTCGGGAAGGCGCTCGACTCCATGGTCACGGCATAGGCGCGGTCACGCCGGCCGGTGATCAGCGGCGTGCGGCCATAGCGGTCGCGCGCGGCGTAGATGCCATCCTCGGCCAGGACCACCAGCGAGCACGACCCGTCCACCACCTCCTGGACCTTGCGGATGCCGGCGACGTAAGACTCCGCGCCGGCGATCAGCGAGGCAATGACCTCGGTCGGATTGAAGCCCCCCTGGCTCATCTCGGCGAAGTGCCGGTGGCCGCTGCGGAAGGCAGTCGCCACCAGCTCGTCGAGGTTCTGGATCGAGCCGACCGTCGCGACCGCGAAGGTCCCCAGATGCGAGCCGACCAGCACCGGCTGGTCCTCGGTGTCGCTGATGATGCCGATGCCCAGAGCACCGCGGAAGCGCGGCAGGTCCAGGTCGAACTTGCTGCGGAACTGGGTGTTGCTGATGTCGTGGATCACCCGGTGGATATGGCCGCTGTCACGCACGGCCATACCGCCGCGCTGCGTGCCGAGGTGGGAATGGTAATCGGTTCCGAAGAACAGATCACTGGCGCAGTTATCACGCGACGCAACCGCGAAGAGACCACCCATGGCACCCTGTCTCCTGAAGGCTTGCGCTCTACGGCCGGCGATACCCGCGGCCCCCCGACGGCATCGTCACAGCCATGCCGTCCCGGGACCGCGCCACCGGCGCCGGAGAGCTGGCGGCGGCCGCAGAGCAGTGTCGAAAAGGACACCCGTAACCGGTTTTTGGACAAGCCAAAAAGATAAGCCCCGGCGCGGCACTTGCAACCCGACGGTTTGTCCCGCGCCGGCCGATGACGCCCGGCGCGCGGCCCCGCGACAGGGAGCGCCCCGGAAAGTCCGACCTGTCCGACCTGGCCTCGCGGGCGCCGTGGCCACGGCGCCGTGGGCTAGGGCGCGCCGGCGGCGGTGGCCTCCTGCAGGCAGCGCGCCGCCTGCTCGAGGGTCTGGCTGCAGGAGAGCTCGCGGAAGAGCGCGTCGTCGTCGCCGAGCATCTGGCGGGCCACCTCGAGCACGAAGCCGGGCCGGCCGGGCCGCTGGGCGGCGGCGGCGACCGCCATGTCGCGGAGGCAGCTCAAGGCCCGGCGCCGGTCGGCGCCGGCGGTAGGCCGCCCGGCGCAGGCGGCCGCGATGTCGACGAGGAGCCACGGCCGC
>JAGVUW010000618.1 GCA_019136035.1 Verrucomicrobiota bacterium
CGGTGGTGCGCGACCTGCGCCGTGCGGAGGGCGCCGCCATCCTGCGCGAGTACGCCGCCGCCGGCGGCCCGATCTACAACCCCGGCGCCCGCCCGCGCCAGTGACTGCGCCCGCGTGGTGCGGGACTGCGGGACTACCGACTCAGAGCTCTGAACTCCGGACTCCGAACTCCGGACTCCGAACTCCGAACTCCGAACTCCGAACTCTGTTCCCGCAGAGCCCGTCCGTGTCTGTCCTTGTTTGTCCGTGTCCGTCCTTGTCCCGAGCGCGGAGGGCCGCGTCGCCGCGGTCCCCGGGGCGGACTCGTGTGAGACGGTCGCGTTGTCGTGCTGTCGACGCCGCCCCGGCTCGCGGACGCCTGCGCGTCTGTGGCCACGCGCCCTCCAGCGCCCATGGCCAGCGATGGTTCGCCTTGCCATGGCCGGCGCCCGTTTCGGGTGCATGGCCGGCGCCGTGGACCCACCTGCCGCGCGCCGGCCCCGCCCGCTCGCGCCCAGCCTGTCAGGCGCCGGCGGCGACCTTGGCGATCATGTCGACGACCGTGCCCACGGCCATCATCGAGAAGACCATCACGAAGAGGGCCACCGTCTCGATGATGCCGAGCGCGATCATATCGTTGGCGAAGCCCTTGCCGGTCTCGGCCAGGGAATCGGCGGCACCGGCGGCCGCCTTGCCCTGCATCCAGGCCGAGATGCCCATGGCGATGCCGCCGAGGATGCCGGCGCTGAGCAGGGCCGGGAAGAGGGCGCCGGCCTTGGTGGCGGCGTCGTTGATCGAGCCCATGAGGATAAGGCCGTAGAAGGTCTGCGTCAGGGGTGCGCCCATGAAGGCCAGGAGGAGGAACGGCGCCGCCTTGTTCTGGGCATAGCACTTCTTCCAGGCGCCGATCGACGACATCGCTGCCACACCGGCACCCATAGCGGAACCCGCGGCTGAGAAGGCCAGACAGGCAAAGCCGCCCGCCATACCCAGGGCCGTGGCAAGTTCGGGGTTCTCCATCATGGTCGTTGTCCTTCTTCTTGCGTGTGTGCTCTGTCAACCGACAGATGTGGTGTCCGGCAGGACCTCTGACCCGGCGTCGGGCGAGGTGCCGGGCGTCGCCCGGCGCCGCTGCAGCGGACGGTAAGCCGATCCCGCGAACTCCAGGCCGACATGTCCGGCGAACTCCAGGACATTGAGGCGGACGCCGTGGACGAGCACGCCCATGGCCGAGAGCAGGATGTTGAAGCCATGGCCGAGGATGAGCACGACGGCGGCCAGGAGGCCGCCGACCCATGGCACCGCGTCGCTCATGCCGGTAGCCATGGCATTCATGCTCTCGGCGACCTTCATGCCGGCGGCGCCGACGGCGAAGAGGCGCACGTAGGAGACCACGTCGACGAAGCTGTTGGCGAGGTTCAGGGCGACCTTGCCGAGGCCCATGCCGACGGTCTTGAAGGGATTCCGGGAGGGCTCGCTGAAGAGGACCACGCCGACCAGGCCGATGCCGTAGAGCCAGAGCATCACCGGCGGCGTCGCCACGCCCAGGACCATGCGTTTGGCCAGGAGGAAGTTGCCCCAGAGGATCGGTATCCACGACAGGCTGCCGAGGGCCTTCAGCCAGGGGCGCGTGCGCGATGCGTTCCACAGGTGCGCGATGCTGAGGTGGATGGTGCCGATGAGGAAGCAGAGGAATTGGATGTTGCGCGGCTCGGCGAAGTACGACACCGAGGGTATCAGGCGCAGGGGGTTGTCGTCGGCGAGCCGGATCGCGAAGTAGGTTCCCGTGAGCACGCCCCAGAGGATGGTGCAGGTCGAGAGCACGCCGAACAGCCAGAAGGGCGCCGCCGGGGCCTGGCGGTGGCGGGCGCGCACGGCCAGGGTCGCAATGAGCATGATGGCGCCGTAGCCGGCATCGCCGATGAGCATGGCGAAGAAGATCGAGAAGAAGAGCAGGAAGCAGGCGCCGATGTCGACCTCGCCATAGCCCGGCAGGATGCCCAGCATGGTGAAGACGCCGCGCACCGGCTCGACCCAGCGCGCCAGGCGCAGCTTGGTCGGCACCCGCGGGTCGTCGGACGCGGGGTCGATGGCGCGCACCGCCCAGCCATGGCGGCGGGCCGTGTCGAGGAGGCTCGCGAGGTCGGCGGCCGGGACGTAGCCCTCGAGGTAGGCGAGGGGCGCGGTGGCGCCCATGCCATCGCGGGCCCGCGCGAAGGCGATGTCGTCCTCAAGCCGCTCGAGGCCGTTCTGCAGGGCCGGCGCCGCGGCGGTGAGGCGGTCCATCTCGGCCTCGACCGCGGCGCTGCGGCGGTCGCAGTCCGCGAGGTCCGCCGCGATGGTCGCCAGGTCGCCGGTGTCAGGCAGGGGCGCCGCCGGCAGGTCGAGGGTGACGTCGGCCGGGGCGACCACGGCGGCGAAGAGGGTCTTGCCCTGCCGGGAGAGCTCCTTGAGGACCGCTCCCGGGGGCAGGGCCGGCACGGCCTCGGCGGGCAGGGCCGTGAGGACCACCTGCAAGCCGGCGGCGCGGCAGGCCTCCAGACTCTCCCGGGAGAAGCTCCCCCAGGGCTCCAGGGCCTGCGCCGCGCGCGTCAGCTTCTGGCGGCGGTCGGAGAGGGCCGACAACTCGGCCGCCAGGGACAGCACCCGCGCCGTCGCGGCCTCGGCATCCGCCCCCGCCGCCGCACCCGCGGCGGTTCTCGCGGCGGCGCGGGCCGCCGGCCGCGAGGTCAGCAGCCCGAGGGCGCGCTCGGTCGCCTCGCGACGGCGCTGGAGCTGGTCCAGGTCCGTCGACGCCGGCGGCAGGCTCGGTACGACATGCACCGTGCCCAGGTCGCGAAGGTGATCGACGGCGGCCTCGCGTTCGGCCGCCAGGCAGATCACCGTCACCTGTTTCATCGGTTCTACCAACGTCGTGCTCCGTCTGCTCTCGAGTCCCGCGTCCTGGCGGCCGTGGCGGCCGTGTCCGGTCCTCAGGCCATCGCGGCTTCGCGGGCCTGGCACTTCTCTTTGGCGATCTTGGCGCGACCCACCGCGTTGGTCTGCTGGTCGCCCAGCGAGATCTGGATGCGGCGGATGTTCTCGCGGGCCTCGGGAATCTTCACCTTCTCGAAGAGGTTGACGCGCTGCGTGACCACGCGCAGCTCCTGGCCGAGGAGGCGTTCCTGCTCGTCGGCGAGCTGTCGGCGCAGGCGCAGCTCCAGATGGCGCCGGGCCGCCTCGAGGGCGTCGTCGATCCACGGCGGCGTCAGGAACAGGTCATAGTCCTTGGCAACGACGTCCAGGCCGTCGAAAACCGGCACGTCAATCCCGGCGATGTTGCGGCTGGCGACGCGCCACTCGCGGACCTCCAGAAGCGCCGCGAGCCCCGCCGCGTCGGCGGGGTCGTGCACCGCCACCCAGGCCTCGAGGCCGGCACGGAAGGCGCGCAGAGACTCGTCCAGGCGCGACGCCTCCTCGCGCACCTGGCGCACCTCGAGCTGGAGCTGCTGCTTCTTGAGCTGCAGCGTCGGCAGGTAGCGCTGGAAACGCTTGAGGGCGTCGCGCTGCAGCTTCAACTCGGTTTTCGTGAGCTTGATCTTGGCCATGGCCACACGCTGCCGTCAGGCCGACTTCGGCCAGAACTCGGCCACCAGGTCAGACTTGAGGCCGACTTCGCCCGGCTCGAAGCACTCGGCCAGGGTCTTCCAGCCGAGATCGAGGGCACCCTCCAGCGGGATATTCACGCTCAGGTCCATCATGCGGGCCTCGAACAGGCCGCCATAGCGCAGGAGCTTCTCGTCCCAGGCGCTCATGCGGAAGCCCATCGACTGCTTCTCGAGGGCCTCGCGGTACTCGGCGTAGAGCCGTATCATGGTGTCCATCAGGGCGCGGTGGTCGGCGCGGGTATCGGCGTTGACCTGCTGCTTGAGGCGGCTCAGCGAGCCGAACGGCTCGATGCGGCCACCGACCAGGTAGAACTGGCCCTCGGTGATGTAGCCGGTGTTGTCGGGGACCGGGTGGGTGACGTCATCGCCCGGCATGGTCGTCACCGCCAGGATGGTGATCGAGCCGGCGGTCTCGAAGTCGACCGCCTTCTCGTAGCGTGCCGCGAGCTGGCTGTAGAGGTCGCCCGGGTAGCCGCGGTTGGACGGGATCTGCTCCATGGTGATGGCGATCTCCTTCTGCGCATCGCAGAAGTTCGTCATGTCGGTCAGGAGCACCAGGACGCGCTTGCCGTTGATGGCGAAGTGCTCGGCCACCGCCAGGCTCAGGTCGGGCACCAGGAGGCACTCGACGATGGGGTCGCTGGCGGTATGGATGAACATCACCGACCGCGACAGGGCGCCATGCTCGTCGAGGGTGTTGCGGAAGAAGAGGTAGTCGTCGTACTTCAGGCCCATGCCGCCGAGCACGATCAGGTCGACCTCGGCCTGCATGGCGATGCGCGCCAGGAGCGCGTTGTACGGCTCGCCTGCCACCGAGAAGATCGGCAGCTTCTGGCTCTCCACCAGGGAGTTGAACACGTCGATCATGGGGATGCCGGTGCGGATCATGTGGCGCGGAACGATGCGGTTGGCCGGATTCACCGAGGGCCCGCCGATCGGGATCAGGTTATCCTGCAGGGCCGGGCCCTGATCGCGCGGCGAGCCATTCCCGGAAAAGATGCGTCCGAGGAGGTCGTCGCTGGCCGACACCCGCATCGGGTGGCCCAGGAAGCGGACCTCGCTGTCGGTGGCGATGCCGCGGCTGCCGGCGAAGACCTGCAGCGAGACGCGGCGCTGGTCCAGGCGGATCACCTGCGCCAGCGAGGTGCCGCGGCCGCTGCGCACCTCGGCCAGCTCGCCGTAGGCGACGCCATCGGCCTCGACGGTGATGACGTTGCCGGCAATCTGCAGGATGCGGTTGTAGAGCTTTCTCATGAAACGTGCTTTCCTGAGCCTCGCTGTCGCGGCCGCGCCCTCAGGCGGCGGTCACGGCCTCGGCCACCAGGCGGTCGATGGCCTCTTCCCTGGAGCGGAACTCGTCCGAGCCCCAGGCCGCGTAATTCCAGTCGATGAAGTGCTGCCGCAGCTTCTGGAAGCAGCTCCGTGCCGCGGCTTTGTCCGGGAAGGTGAAGGCGCCGTCGAGGACCGCCACGACCTTGGCGAAGACGTGGCGCTGACGCTCGTCGCTGCTGGCGCCGTCGACGCGGTCGAAGGTGTTCTGCTGCAGGTACACCGCGTCGAGGAACTCGCTCTTCAGATAGATCACGAAGTCGCTGGTCGGCGTCCCCTCTTCGCCCACCACCTTCATCATCTGCGAGACCTCGTGGCCCTGGCGCAGGAGCCGCCGCGCCCGCGTCACCTGCGCCTCGTCGACGAGGCTGTGGTACTTGCTCCAGCTCTCCAGCGGGTGGATGGCCGGGTAACGCCGGGCGTTGGCGCGGTCGCGTGACAGGCCGAGGAAGCTGCCGACCACCTTCAGCGTCGCCTGCGTCACCGGCTCTTCGAAGTTGCCGCCGGCCGGGCTGACGGCGCCGCCGATGGTGATCGAGCCCTGGCCCCTGTCGTGCAGCTCGACCAGGCCGGCACGCTCGTAGAAGCCCGCCACCAGCGACTCGAGGTAGGCCGGGAAGGCCTCCTCGCCCGGGATCTCCTCGAGACGCCCGGACATCTCGCGCAGGGCCTGCGCCCAGCGTGACGTCGAGTCGGCCAGGAGCAGGCAGTGCAGCCCCATCTGGCGGTAGTACTCGGCGAGGGTCACCGAGGTGTAGATCGAGGCCTCGCGCGCCGCCACCGGCATCGAGCTGGTGTTGCAGATGATGATGGTACGGTCGATCAGGCTGCGGCCGGTGCGCGGGTCCTCCAGATGCGGGAACTCGCGGAGGATCTCCACCACCTCGCCGGCACGCTCACCACAGGCCGCCACGATCACCACGTCGACCTGGGAATACTGACTCAGGGCGTGCTGCAGCACGGTCTTGCCGGCACCGAAGGGGCCGGGCGTGCAGAAGGTGCCGCCCTTGGCCACCGGGAAGAAGGTGTCAATGATGCGCTGCTGCGTCACCAGCGGCTCGCGCGGCAGGAGCTTGGTGTGGTAGCAGGTCACCGGGACCTTCACCGGCCAGGTCTGAACCATGGTCACGGCACGCTCGTCGTCGCCCTGGCGGAGCCTGGCGACGGTGTCCGCGATGGTCAGCTCGCCGGCCGGCGCCAGCCAGGTCACCTCCCAGGTGCCGGCCCACCCGAACGGCACCATGATGCGGTGCTGGAAGGGGCCTTCGGGGACAGTCCCGAGGGCCTCGCCGGCGCGCCGCGCGGCGCCGGCCTCGGCCGTCGGCGTCCAGGCCCAGCGGCGTTCGCGGTCGAGCGGGTAGAGGTACAGTCCGCGCTTGAGGAAGTAGCCGGCCTCCTTGGCCAGGTTCGGCAGGGGATTCTGCAGGCCGTCGAAGACCTGGGTCAGCAGCCCGGGGCCGAGTTCGACGCTGAGGAGCTGGCCGCTGAACTCGACGACGTCGCCGATGGCGATGCCGTCGGTGCTCTCGAAGACCTGCAGGTCGGCCTCGCCGCCGCGCACACGGATCACCTCGCTCTTCAGGCGGGCGCCGCCGCTGAGGACGTAGGCGACCTCATTCTGGATGACGCTGGTGGCGAAGGCAACGCTGACCATGTTGCCGTTGACGCCGACGACCTTGCCCTGCGGCTGCGCTTTGTCACTCATGGATCTCGGGATTCCCGTCAGTTGGCAATGCTCGTGCCGCTGGCGACGCGCCGTTCCGCCGCCTGCCCGGCGGCCGCCTCGACCAGGCCGTCATGC
>JAGVUW010000779.1 GCA_019136035.1 Verrucomicrobiota bacterium
GATCATGAACTCCTGGAAGGCGATCGGGGCGTCCGAGTGGCTGCCGCCGTTGACGATGTTCATCATCGGCACCGGCAGGACCTTGGCGTTGACGCCGCCGATGTAGCGGAACAGGGGCATGCCGAGCTCCTCGGCCGCGGCGCGGGCGGCGGCCAGGGAGACGGCCAGGATGGCGTTGGCGCCGAGGTTGCTCTTGGTCTCGGTGCCGTCGATCTCGAGCATGATCTGGTCGATGCCGACCTGGTCGAAGATCTCCATGCCGTCGAGTTCCGGAGCGATGCGGTCGTTGACATTCTCGACCGCCTTGCTGACGCCCTTGCCGAGGAAGCGGGCGGCGTCGCCGTCGCGCAGCTCGATGGCCTCGTTTTCGCCGGTGGAGGCGCCGCTCGGGACGGCCGCGCGGCCAATGGTGCCGCTCTCGAGGACGATCTCGGCTTCGACAGTCGGATTGCCGCGCGAGTCGATGATCTCGCGGGCGCAGAGGTCCATAATGGTGCTCATGATACGTCCTTCTCCTGCTCGTGGCTGATGAATCGACGCGGCGACCGGAGCCCGGCTCCGCGCCTCGCGCAAGACACTTGCGGGGTACTATAGCGGAGGCAACCGACGCCGGCAACAGGCCCCCGCCCCGGCCGCGGGACACCAGGCCAGGGACACCAGGGACACCAAGGACGCCAGGGACTCCAAGGACGCCAGGGACTGCGGCGCCCCTCATCCTGGAGTCCCTTGGGTCGCTTGAGTCCCTTCTCGGCGGGCTCGAGCCCCAAGGCCCGGGGACGCCGGGGACGCCCGCGGGATTACCGCGCTCAGGCCCCCAGGGCCAGGAGGCGCCGGACGACCTCACGCACGGCCGCGGTGCCGCCGACCAGGAGGACCGCGAAGTAGGCCATGGTGGCCAGGTTGGACAGGTGCCCCAGGAAGATGCAGACCCCGTCGCGCTGCAGCAGGCCGAGGGCCAGGAGGAGCAGGGCCAGCGCCGGGAGGGTGTTGCTGAAGGGTATCAGGCCGAAGGGCGCCATCAGCAGGACGGCGCCGAGGATCATGCCGGCGTTGTTGAAGAGGCCGACCAGGCCGCCGCCGGCGAGGCGATGCAGGCGGTGCGGACGGCTGATGCGCTCCAGACGCCGCAGCCAGGTGCGACCCTGGCAGAGTGCCGCACGCAGGCGCTCGGCCGGCAGGAGGCGCTGGGCCAGGCGCGGCGGCAGCCAGAGGTTCTGTCCGAAGAGTCGGCAGATGCCGATCAGGAGGATGGCGGCGCCGAAGACCGTGCTGACTCCGGGGATCGAGACCGGAATCATGAAGACCAGGGTCAGGATCATGGCGAAGAGCAGGAGGCCATCCTGGCCGATCAGGTCGCGCAGCACGGCGAGGGTCAGGCCTTCGGGCGGCAGCCCGGCGATGACCGCCTCGAGGGTCTCGCCAGGCGAGTCATGGGCGATGCCGTGGGCCGTCGGATGGGGGCTTGTCGAGGCGGTGGCGGGGTCGGTGGGCATAGGGTGATGACCTCTGCGGTGCGGCCGGCGCTTGCGGCCGTGGTCTGTCGTGGCTCAGGCCAGGGCGTGCAGGGCGATACCGGCGGCCACGGAGGCATTGAGCGAACCGATGCGGCCGTGCTGCGGGATGCGCACGACGAACTGCGCCTGGTTGAGGATGAACTGGCCGACGCCGCGGTCCTCGCCGCCGCAGACGAGCATAAGCCGGGCCGGGCGGGCGGCGGCGACCTCGGCCAGGCTGGCGGCGCCCTTGCCGTCGAGGGCCACGATGCAGGTGTCGCGCTGGCGGGCCGCGTGGACGTAGGCGCTGACGCCGGCGGCGCAGGTAATCGGGAGGTGCTCGGTGGCGCCGGCGCTGGCCTTGACCACCGAGGGCAGCACCGGCGGCACCCCGTGGCTCGGCAGGAGCACGCCGCCGAAGCCCAGGACCTCGGCGCTGCGGATGATGGCGCCGACATTGTGCGGGTCCTCGATGTTGTCGAGGAGCACGAGGCGCGGCTGCTCCATGATCTCGTCCAGGGTCACGTACGGATACGGGCTCGTCTCGAGGACGACGCCCTGGTGTTCGTGGCTCTGGCAACGGTCGATGAGGCGGCCCTTCTCGACCCACTGCGCCTCGACGCCACGGCTCTGCAGGAGTGCCGCCAGCTTCTGCAGGCGCGGGTTGCCGGCGGCGCTGCGGCTCAGGAGGGCCGCGCGGATCTCGCGCCGGCCGGCCAGGACCGCCTCGAAGGCCGGATTCACACCATAGAGGATATCGCCTGCCATGCTGCTGCGTCCCTTCCGCCGCCGCTGGCGGCTCAGTCAATCACGATGCGAACCGGGCAGTGGTCCGAGCCCATGACATCCGCCAGGATGGTCGACTCGCGCACGCGCGGCCAGAGCCGCTCGTTGACGCAGTGGTAGTCGATGCGCCACCCGACGTTCTTCTCGCGGGCGTGAAAGCGGTAGGACCACCACGTGTAGCGCCGCGGCTCCGGGCAGAGCCGCCGGAAGGTATCGACGTAGCCGGCGGCGAGGAAGCGGTCCATCCAGGCGCGTTCCTCGGGGAGGTACCCGGCGTTGCGCTCGTTGGCCTTGGGGTTCTCGAGGTCGATGGGCTGGTGCGCGATGTTGTAGTCGCCGCAGAGGATGACGTCCTGGCCGGCGGCGACGCGGGCCTGCACGGCCTCCAGGATGGCCTCGCAGAAGGCGGTCTTGTAGGCCAGCCGGGCGCCGGCCTCCTGGCTGTTGGGGAAGTAGCAGTTGACGATGGTGACGTCGGGGTAACGCAGGATCTGGGTGCGGCCCTCGACGTCGAACTCGGGCGAGCCGAGCGTCTCAACCGCGATGGGCTCGTCGCGCACAAAGGCGGCGACGCCGCTGTAGCCGCGGCGCTCGGCCGACTGCCAGAGCGAACGGTACCCGGGCGGCGCCAGCAGCGACGGCTCGAGCTGCTCCGGGGTTGCTTTGGTCTCCTGAATGCAGAGCACGTCCGGCGACTCGCGCTGGAGCCAGTCCAGGAAGCCCTTGCCGTGAATGGCGCGAATGCCGTTGACGTTCCAGGAGAGTACGGTTCTCATGATTCCTTGGGGCGTTGCGGGGCTGCCCGAACATCCTCTGGCACCCCTTCAGGGCGCGTGGTTCGTGGGTTCGCGGGTCCGGGGGTCGTGCTCTCGCGCGACTCCCGGCTACGATCTGGCACCCCTCCAGGGTGACCGAGTGAGCGCCGACGCAGTCTCCACACAGCCCTTGGGGCGTTGGGGAGGGCCCTGACGGCATCAGGCCGTTACTGTAGCGCCGCGGCGCGGCGTCGTCGCACTCAGGCGAGGAGTCGGTTGCAGAGGCGTTCCAGGCAGCCCCAGCCGGTGGGCAGCGAGTCGATCTGGACGGTCTCGTCCTCGCGGTGCGAGCGGCGGTAGATGCAGAGCCCGACGCAGACCGCCGGCCAGCCCGCGGCCAGGGCCGGGTTGATGTTGGTGCTCATGGGGACGTCCTCGGCCGACAGCCCGACGGGCGCCACCGGCGCGGCGGCGGGGCGCTCCCCGATGCTCTCGAAGACGACCTCGACCTCGTCGGGCTGCCGCGCCGCGGCGAGGTAGCGCCGGACGGCGCCGTCCATGGCCTTGAGGAGGGGCTCCGAGACGCTGCGGAACTCGAAGGTGGCCTCGGCCTGGCGGGCGATCGAGTTGATGCCCTCGCCGCCGCGGATGGAGCCGAGGTTGAACGAGATCACCACTGGCGCCGCGTGGCGGACGCGCAGGTAGCGGGCGCGCACGGCGCTGAGGATCACCAGGAGCGCCTCGATGGCATTGGGAGAGCCGAAGCTGCTCCAGCTATGGCCGCCGGGGCAGGTGACCGCCAGGCGGTAGCGCCGCGAGCCCAGGCCGGTCATCGAGTACGTCTCCATGCTGCCGTCGAACGACACCATCAGCCAGGGCGCCTCGGCGTGCGCGGCGACGAGGTGGCGGACGCCGCGCAGGTTGCCGAGGCCCTCCTCGCCGACCGAGAACAGCCCGAGGAGCGGCCGGCGCAGGGGTGTCGGCGCGGCCTGCAGGCGCAGCAGGGCGAGCGCCAGCATGGCCACGGCGGTCTGGTTATCGCCGACGCCGAGGCCCTGGAGATGCTCGGCGGTGCGCCGGATCGCCAGGGCGTGACCGCGCTCGACCACGTCGAGATGGGCATCGAGGACGGCCGTCTCCGACCACGGCCCGGGGGGGCCCAGGCGTACCAGGAGATTGCCGGCGGCGTCGACCTCCGCGGGCAGGCCGCCCTCGGCCAGGTACTGACGCAGCAGATCACGGCGCGGGCCCTCGCCGTGACTCGGCCCGGGTGTCAGCACCAGCCGTTCGTGGAGGCTGAGGAACTCGTCGCAGGGGAACGGTCCGATCATGATGCGGTCCTTCCGGGGTCGTCAGGGCGCCGTGGCGGCATGGCCGCGCACGAAGGCGCGGATATCGTCGACGAGGGCGGGGGTATCGAGGCGGTACTGCCGGCGGATGCCGTCCTCGGTGCCCCAGGGGAGGATGTCGCGGGGCCATCCCAGGGTGAGTATGCGCGCCGGGCCGCAGTCGGCCAGGGCGGCGCGCACGAGGGTGCCGAAGCCGCCCTCGACGACGTGGTCCTCGATCGTCACGATCGGCGTGCCGGCCTGGCACTGCTGCCGCAGCAGCTCGCGGTCGAGGGGGTTGACGAAGCGCGGGTTGACGACGGTGGCCTCGAGCCCCTGCGTCTGCAGGGCGGCGGCGACCTCGAGGGCGGTGGCGGCCTCGCGGCCGAGGCCCCAGAGGGCCACGTCGGTGCCCGGGCGCAGGACCTCGGCACGGCCCCAGGCCATGGGGGCGCGCGGAGCGCCCTCCGGCAGCAACGGCGCCGCGACCTGTCGCGGGTAGCGCACCACCACCGGCTCGCCGCGTTCCAGGCAGAGGTCGAGCATGGCGTGCAGCTCGGCGGCGTCGGCCGGCTGCAGGACGGCCAGATGCGGCAGGCTCTGCCAGAAGGCGAGGTCGTGGATGCCGTGGTGGGTGGGGCCGTCGGGGACGACGCCGGCGCGGTCCAGGCAGAAGATCACGGGGAGGCGCTGCAGGCAGACGTCATGCAGGACGTAGTCGACGGCGCGCTGCATGAAGCTGGCATAGATGACCACCACCGGCCGCAGCCCGCGGGTGGCCATGCCGGCGCTGAAGATGACGGCGTGCTCCTCGGCGATGCCGACATCGAAGAACTGCCGCGGCAGGTGCTCGCGGCAGCGCGCCAGGCCGGTGCCATGGCACATGCCGGCCGTGATGGCCATGACCCGGCCGTCACGGCTGGCCGCCGCGTAGAGCCAGTCGCCGAGGGCGGCCGAGAAGGTCGGCCCCGGCGCGGACGGTGCGGCCACGGGGGGCTTGCCGGAGGCGATCTCGAAACGCCCGACGCCGTGGAAGGCCTCCGGCGAGCGTTCGGCGTGAGCATAGCCGCGGCCCTTCTCGGTGAGGACATGCACGACGACCGGCTCGGCCATGCGGCGCACCGCAGCGAAGGTGGCGCAGAGGCTGTTGAGGTCATGCCCATCGAGGGGCCCGATGTAGCGCAGGCCGAGTTCCTCGAAGACGCCGCCGGGAACGATGACGCTCTTGGCGGCCTCTTCGACGCGCCGGGCCAGTCGTCCGAGGCGATTGCCGACGCGCGGGATGCGCTTGATGCTGCTGGAGACGGCCTGGCGGAACTGGTTGTAGCGTTCGTCCGGGATGACGCGGGCAAGGTAGCGCGAGAGGGCCCCGACATTGGGGGCGATGGACATGCGGTTGTCATTGACGACGAGGATGAAGTTCCGGGTGGTCTCGACGATGCTGTTGAGGCCCTCCAGGGAGCTGCCGCAGCCGAGGGCGCCGTCGCCGACCACGGCCACAACCCGGCCGGGCTCGCCGGTGCGGTCCCGCGCCGCCGCGATGCCGAGGGCGGCGGAGATGGCGGTCCCGGCGTGGCCGACGCCGAAGCTGTCATAGGGGCTCTCGTCGCGGTTCAGGAAGCCGCAGCAGCCGCCGTCGGCGCGCAGGCTCTGCATGAGCTCGCGGCGGCCGGTGAGGAGTTTGTAGACGTAGCCGGAGTGGCCGGTGTCCCAGACCACGGCGTCCTGCTCGAGGTCGAGGCAGCGGACCAGGGCGATGGTCAACTCGACAATGCCGAGATTCGAGGCCAGATGGCCGCCCTGGCGCGAGACGATCTGCAGCAACTCGGCGCGGAGCTCGGCCGCCAGTGCCGCCAGGCTCTCGGCCGGGAGGGCCTGCACGTCCCGCGGCCCACGTATGCTGTCCAGAAGGCTTGCACTCACGTTCGTAGTCACCTGTTTCCACGCGGGCCCATCGTCCGCACCGCCTGGAATTCTACACCACTCTGGGCACAAAGACGAAGAACTCGCTGCCGCGGCCGGGCTCGCTTTCGACATGGATCCAGCCGTGGTGGTTGCCGATGCAGCCGTAGGCCATGGCCAGCCCCATGCCGGTGCCCTTGCCGACGCCCTTGGTTGTGAAGAAGGGCGTGAAGATGTTCTTGAGGACCTCGGCCGACATGCCGACGCCGTTATCGCGGACGCGGACGCAGACGAAGTCATGGGGCCGCGCCTCAGGTCGGAGTCGGAAGGCCCAGCCCGGCGAGTGCTCAGCGGCGACCTCGGCGCGCAGGACGATGCGGCCGCCCGGTTCGCCCTTGGCCTGGATGGCATCGCGGGCGTTGAGCAGGAGGTTGAGGAAGACCTGCTGGATCTGGGTGCTGTCGACGTGCACGATCAGGGGATCGGGGGCGATGATGGTCTTGAGCTGCACGGCGGCGCCGGCCACCGGCTCGAAGAGGGCGACGGCGACCTCGATCAGCTCGGCGAGGTCGTGCCGATCGAGCGTATACTTGCCTCGCCGGGCAAAGCCGAGGAGCTGGTTGGTCAGCTCCGAGGCGCGTGCCGTGGCCTCCTCGATATTGCTGACCATGGCACGGCTGGCGGCCGAGAGGTCCCACTGCTTGCTGAGAGCATCCAGGCTGCCCTGGATGGAGTGCAGGAGGTTGTTGAAGTCGTGGGCGACGCCGCCGGCGAGCTGGCCGACGGCCTCCATGCGCTGTGCGTGCAGGAGCTGCTCCTGGAGCTGCCGGCGTTCGCCCTCGAGGCGATGCCGTGAGGTGACATCGCGGGCGCTGATCACCGCCACCGGCGCCTCGTTCAGCTCGCCGCGGGCGACGCTGGCGTCGAGCTCGATCGGCTCGCCGCCGGAACGCGGCATGGCGCGGCCATCGCGCTGCAGGACCCCCCCGGCGGCACCGCCGTCGAGGAGGTTCGCCCAGAGCGCCGGCCAGTCCCACGGCTCGTTGTTCAGGGTGCGCAGCACCTCCGAGACCGAGAAGCGGTCGCCGTCGCGGAGCTCCAGGGCGCGCAGGGCAGCCGGGTTGGCATTCAGCACGCGGCCGTCGGCGGCGACGATGAAGATCAGGTCGCTGGTGCTCTGCACCACCGTACGGTAGCGGCCTTCCCATTCGCGCAGCGACTGGCGCAGCTCGCGGGTGACGCCATAGGCGCCGACGAAGTCCATGACGATGTCCAGCGGCCGGCGGCTGTCGCGGGTGTCGATCGGGCACATGGCCAGATAGACCGCGGTCAGGCCGCTGAGCCAGACCAGCCCGGCGGCACGCGCCAGGTAGGTCGCCCGAAGCTGGTCCCACCACTCCTCCAGGTGCGGAAAGGCAATGAGCTGATAGACGAACGAGTCGACGACCTGCGTCAGCACCAGGGTGCCGAGGACCGCGATGAACAGACGGGCGCGGCGGTTGTAGAAGAACTGGAAGACGACCGGCAGCACGAAGAGGTCCAGGGCGGTCGCCGCGGACGAGGCCAGGACGGTGCGCTTGCTCTGCTGAAAGACCGCCTGGAGGTACCGGCTGTTGTCAGCCGCCATGGTCACGTAGGTCGACCAGGCGCACTGGCTGCTGATCACGCTGGCCAGGTAGTAGTAGCTCACCAGAAGAGCCAGGATCCCCAGGATGAGGCGCTGCGCCTCCGTGGTGCCGTCGACGATGTAGACGATCAGCAGGGCCGCCAGGTAGGGCGCCATCAGAGTGGTGTGCCCGAGGTTGACGCGCAGGCCCGTCACCCCGGGGTCGATCATCAGACTCGCCGAGGTGACGACCTGGCCGAGGACGAAGAACATCCCCAGACTCAGGTAGAACGGGCTCGAGCCGATCTGCCTCCGCAGGCTGTGAAACAGCATGATGGAGACCATCACGAAGGTCAGCTCGAGCCATGCCAGAAGCAGCGCTCCCATGACGTGCCGTCGCCCTCCTGGGGCCGTGTTCCGCGGCACGCTCGGCGTGCCCGTCTGCCCGTCTGCGCGTCACCTGTCCCCACCGCGGCCGGACCGGCACACGGTTCACGCCCGATCCGTACCCACCCCGGTCCCGGCTGCCGTCGCGGCGGCACCCGGCGAGGCCGCTCCCGGGGCCGTCTCGCCCGCCGGGGCCGTCTCGCCCGCCGGGGCCGTCTCGCCCGCCGGGGCCGTCTCGCCCGCCGGGGTCTTCTCGCCCGCCGGGGCCGTCTCGCCCGCCGGGGTCTTCTCGCCCGCCGGGGCCGTCTCGCCCGCCGGGGTCTTCTCGCCCGCCGGGGTCTCGGCGGGGGTTGTCTCGGTCGGGGCCGCCTCGGGGGCCGCGGCGTCAGCGGAGGCCGCTCCGTCCGGAGTGGCGGCGGCAGGCCGCTCGGTGTTGCGGCGCTGGTAGGCCTTGCCGAAGCGTGCCAGGGAGTCGGGTCGGCGGCCCTTGCCGGGGGCGCCGGGCTTGGCCGAGGCGGCGGGGCCCTTCGCCTCGACGGACGGCGGCAGGGCGATGGTGGTGCCGTTGCCGCCGGCGTCGCCGCCGCGGCTGGCCTTGAGGTGGTCGCGGAAGAAGAACTCGAAGAGGGCGTCAACGTGGCCCTTCAGGCGGCGGCTGAGCAGGAACGCCCACAGCCCGAGAGCGCCGGCGGCCAGGAGCCCGAGCACGGCCATGGCTCGCGCGGCGCCGCCGTCGACCCGCGCCACGGCGAAGAGGCTGTAGAGGAGCAGGAAGGGGCCCATCAGGCGCAGCAGGAGCGAGACCTTGAACTGCAGGCGGTGCGCTTCGCTGGCATCGCGCAGGGCCGACTCCTTGAGGTCACCCTCGGCCTTGAGGCGCTTCTCGAAGGCGCTGCGAGCGCGTTCGCCGTCCTTCTCGAGGTCGCTGATGCGGCGTTGCAGGCCCTCGACCGCCGCCGCGGCATCGCCGCCGGCAGCGGGCGCCGCGGTGGTGCTGTCTGCCGGCGCGGCGGCCTTGCCGGCATCGGCCTTGCCGGCATCGGCAGTCTTGGCGGCATCGGCCTTGGCGGCATCGGCGGCGGCCTGGGCTTCACGGCGCAGCGTCTCGGCCTGCTGGCGGAGCTGTTCGACCTCGTCGGCGGTCTTGCGGCGGAGGGCCTCGGCCTCCTGCTGGGCGCGTTCGCGGACCTCACTGGCGACGGCCTTAGCCTTCTCGACGAGGGCGCGTCGCGCCTCTTCCTGGAGTTTCTCGGTCTCGGCCTTGAGGCGGTCGGCCTCAGCGCGCGCGGCGCCGAGGAGGGTCTCGGCCTCCTTCTTGGCGTCGGCGCTCTGGCGTTCGGCGTCGGCCTGGGCTTTGGCGCGGATCTCTTCGGCTTTGGCGCGGGCTTCGCGGGCGAGTTTCTGGACCTCGGCGAGGATGGTCTTGCGGGCCTCTTCGGCCTCGGTTTCGGCCTGTGCTTTCGCCTGTGCCCGGGCCTTGGTGACGGCCTCTTCGGCCTGATGCAAGGCCTGCTGGCGGGCGGCATCGACGGCAGCGCGGGCGGCATCGGCGGCCTCTTTTTCGCTGCGCGCGCGGATCTCCGCGACCTGTCGAGCCAGGTCCTCCTCGAGGTGCCGCCGGTAGGCCTCGGCCTCCTGCTGAGCCTTGAGGCGGGCGGTCTCGCGCACCAGCTCGGCCTCCTTCTCGGCCTGTCGGCGGGCCGTCTGGACCATCTTCTCCATTTCCTGGGCCAGGCTGCCGCCGGGGGCCAACGGCACGGCCACCGACTGCGTCTCGGCCGCGACCGGCGTGGCCGCGACCGGCGGCGGCGGCGGCGGCGCGGC
>JAGVUW010000173.1 GCA_019136035.1 Verrucomicrobiota bacterium
GCCGCAGTTGGTGGCGGCCGGCGAGGTGGCGGTGCTGCCGCTGCTGCCGAGTTTCGTCTATCTCCCGGGTCCGCAGGATGTCGCCGGCGAGCTGTTGCGTCTGCCCTGGCATCGCCGTCAGACGCCCGACCGTGCGGTGGGTGCCTACGCCCGCGACATGGCGGCGCTGCAGCCTGGCAAGGTCGTGTCTTCGGCCAAGTCGTGGCTTTGTCACGACGGCATTGACCGCCGCGAGGCCTGCCTGCCGTTCAGCCGTACCGAGGCGCCGCGGCGGATCAGCCCGGTCGAGGCCTCGCGTGCCTGTCTGGAGCATCTCCGTGATGCCTGGAATCACGTCATGGCCAAGGGCGACGCCGAGCTGCGTCTGGAGCGCCAGACCGTCGTCCTGACGGTGCCGGCGTCGTTTGACGCGGTGGCGCGCGAGCTGACCGTCGAAGCCGCGACCGCGGCCGGCCTGCAGGTCCGCCTGCTCGAGGAGCCCCAGGCGGCCTTCTATGCCTGGCTGGCCGACCGCGGCGAGGCCTGGCGGCACGACGTCGGCGATGGCGACGTCGTCCTCGTCTGCGATATCGGCGGCGGCACCACCGACTTCAGCCTGATTGCCGTCACCGACCACGACGGCGACCTGCAGCTCCAGCGCCTGGCCGTCGGCGAGCATACCCTCCTGGGCGGCGACAACATGGACCTGACCCTGGCCTACGGCATGGCCGCCAAGATCAAGCGCGAGCAGGGCGTCACCCTCGACGCCTACCAGCTCGCCGGTCTGACGCACGCCTGCCGCGCCGCCAAGGAGCGCCTCGGCGCCGGCCTGGACGAGGCGGTGCCGCTGACTGTCCTCGGGCGCGGCAGCAGTGTCATCGCCGGGACCCTCTCGACACGCATCGACGCCGCCGAGCTGGAGGGCCTCCTCCTCGACGGCTTCTTCCCGCCCTGCGACATCACGGACAAGCCGGCCGAACGCCGCAAGGTCGGCCTGCGCGCCTTCGGCCTGGACTACGCCGCCGACCCGGCCCTGACCCGGCACCTCGCCGCCTTCATCGACCGGCATAGCTTCCGCGACGCCTCCGGCCGGCCGATGCTGCCGACGGCGATCCTCTTCAACGGCGGTGTGACCAAGTCGCCGGCATGCCGCCGGCGCATCCTCGAGGCCCTGCAGGGCTGGAATGCCGCGGCGCCGCGGGCGGCGGCGGTGCTGGAGCAGGACGACCCGGACCTCTCCGTGGCGGCGGGCGCGGCCTGGTATGCGACGGTGCAGCGCCAGGGCGGGGTGCGCATCAAGGCCGGCAGTGCCCGCGCCTACTACCTCGGCGTCGAGTCGCCGTTGCCGGCGGTGCCGGGCTTTGCGCCGCCGGTGGATGGCCTCTGCGTGGTCTCGATCGGCCTGGAGGAGGGCTCTTCGGTCGACGTCGGTGCCGAGGGCCTCGGCCTGGTCGTCGGCGAGCCGACCGAGTTCCGGTTCTTCTCGAGCACGGTCCGCCGCCAGGATGCGGTCGGCGATGTCCTGGGCGAGGGTGATGTGGCCGACCTCGACGAGCTGCCGCCGCTGGTGGCCGAGCTGCCGGTGGAGGCGGACAAGGCCTCCCCGATCGGCACGCTGGTCCCGGTGCGTCTGCGCACCGAGCTGACCGAGATCGGCACCCTGCAGCTCTGGTGCGACGACGCCCGCGGCGGCCAGAGCTGGAAGCTCGAGTTCGAACTGCGCGGCCAGGACCCCGACACGCCGTGAGGCAGCCCGCATGAGCGCCTTTAACCTGATTAAGAAGGACGAGCGCAGCGGCGCCCGTCGCGGCCAGTTGCAGACCGCCCACGGGGTGGTGCAGACGCCGGTGTTCATGCCGGTGGGGACGCAGGCGACGGTCAAGGCGATGGCGCCGTGCGAGCTGCACGCCATGGGCGCCGAGATCATCCTCGGCAACACCTACCACCTGGCCCTCAGGCCCGGCGTCGAGATCATCCGCGGCGCCGGCGGGCTGCATCGCTTCATGGGCTGGGACGGCGCCATCCTCACCGACAGCGGCGGCTACCAAGTCTTCAGCCTGAGCCCGCTGCGGCGGCGCCGCGGCGACGGCTTCGAGTTCCAGTCCCACATCGACGGCAGCCGGCTCTTCCTGGGGCCGCGCGAGGCGATGGCCATCCAGCGCGGCCTGGGCTCGGATATCGCTATGGCCTTCGACGAGTGCACCGCCTACCCGTGCAGCCATGACGAGGCACAGCAGTCGCTGGAGCTGACCCTGCGCTGGGCCGCCCTCTGCCGCGAGCAGGAGCGCGCGCCCGGGCAGTTGGTCTTCGGCATCGCCCAGGGCGGCCTCTACCAGGACCTCCGCGAGAAGGCCGTCGAGGGCATCGCGGCCATGGATTTCGATGGCGTTGCGGTGGGTGGCGTCAGCGTCGGCGAGACCGAGGCCGAGATGGTCCAGGTGCTGGACTGGGTGGCGCCCGGTCTGCCGCCTGAGAAGCCGCACTACCTCATGGGCGTCGGCACCCCCCGCCAACTCGTCCTTGGCGTGGCCCGCGGCATCGATATGTTCGACTGCGTCCTGCCCACGCGCGTCGGCCGCAACGGCAGCGCCTACACCGCCGCCGGGCCGATACCCATCAAGGCGGGGCGCTACAAGGACGACCACAGCCCGATCGAGGAGGGCTGCGAGTGCTACGCCTGCAGGAACTTCAGCAAGGCCTACATCCGCCACCTGCTGCGCGACAGCCTCGAGGCGGGGACCTTCACCGCCGTCGCCGAGCAGTTCCTGGCATGCTACCCGGCGGCCGAGCGCGGCTGAGGCGGCCCGGCGGGCGGGATCGCCGGATATGTCACAGCCAAAGACCGCTCGCGACGTGTGCTGGAGCGCGAGTGTCCACAGACGCGAACGCGTCCACGAGCCGCAACGGCATCGACAGCACACCGACGTTACGTCTCATACGAGCGAAAGACCGCTCGCGACGCGTGCTGGAGCGCGAGTGTCCACAGACGCGAACGCGTCCACGAGCCGAACCGCCGTCGACTGCACAACCCCGCGGTCTGCCTCAGGAGCCGCCCCGCGCCCGCCGGCGCGCGGAGAGCGCCACTCGGCTCGTGGCGCCCACTTGCGGCGGCGCCAGGCTCCTTCCCCCCCATCCTCCCCGTTCGTGTCTTTCGTGCTTTTCGTGGTTACCTCTCCCCCGGTGCGCGGAGAGCGCCACTCGGCTCGTGGCGCCCACTTGCGGCGGCGCCAGGCTCCTCCCCCCCCATCCTCCCCGTTCGTGTCTTTCGTGCTTTTCGTGGTTACCTCTCCCCCGGTGCGGGGCGCGCCACTCAGCCTGGCGCCCCTTCAGGGTGGCCAGGTGAGCGCTGACGCGAGCCTCGATCAGCTCTGTGCGGCGGCGCGCCGGGCTTGGCCGCGGGCTCTCGGGGTTCTATAGTCGGCGCTGTCGTGAGGCTGCTCCCCGCGTTGCACCCCGTCTATTCCGAGGACCGATGCCGATGTCGACGAGACTCTCGCTGGCTCTCTGGTCCCTCCTGGCCGTGGCGGCTGCCGGTCAGGACGGGGCGCTGCTTCAGGACGGGGAACGCGTCATACCCCCGGGCGAGACGGGCGCGTACAAGGTCGCTCTCCCGGCCATCGGCGACCGCCGTGTCGTGCTCGAGTTCGAGGCGCGCATGGAGCACACCCAAGCCGCCGGGTCGATGTTCTTCCTAGACCTGCGCTGCAATGGCGAGGAGGTGACCGCGGCGCCCGACCGCCTCACCTGCCGGTTGCTCAACAAGCCGCTCAGCGTGCCCTACCGCAACGGCCAACTTACCTGGCACGCCGCCGGCACCGGCTGGCGCGTGGTCTACGCACCCGACTTCACCAGCTACGGCACCGCGCAAGGGCACGGCCCGGAGCCGTACCGCTTCGAGATGGACATCACCGACCTCGTGCGCCCGGGCGAGACGAACATCCTCGGCTTCCACCGTCCAGCCGGGTCGTCGCCGGCGGCGCTGGTCATCCGTCGGGTGCGCTGGCGTCAGGTGGCGGGCGTTGCGTCGTCGTCGCGGCGCTCAGCGTACGCCCTGACGGGCGGTCCGGTCGCGTCGACGGTCGCGGTCGACGATCGTGGCGGCCTGGTGGTGACGGCGGGCGGTCGCGCGTACCGCCTGCGCTCGACCTGGTCCTGGCCGGGCGCCGGTCTGAATGCCCTCGGCGCGGCCAGCGCCAGCGCCCGCTGGGCGGTGCGGGTCGAGGCGTCCGGGCCATCGGCCTGGACGGTCGTGGCGACCGATCCCGCCTACGTCCTGCGGCGCGACGTCCGCAGCGAGGCCGGTCGCGTGCGCGTCCGTGACCTCCTGACCAACCGCACCGATCGCCCCCTCGGTATCGTCGTCCGCCAGGACCTCGATCTGGCCGGCGAGCCGGTGCCGGTGGTCTATCTCGGCGGCAATCCCGACCCGACCGTCACCGAGGTGTCGCCGCGCGGCAACACCACGCTGTTTGTGCCGCTGGGCGACTTCGGCCTCGGCCTGGCCCTGGAGGACGACGCCAGCCGCTGCCAGGCGCGCCTGATCGTCAGCCCGGATGCCCTTAGCGCCGGCTGGGAGAACCGCCACCTCGCCCTGGCGCCGGGTGAGTCGTATGCCCTCGAGTGGTCGCTGTACCCCTGCGACCACGGCGACTACTGGGCCTTCATCAACCGCGTCCGCCGCGATTGGGGCGTCAATGACGTCACCATCCAGGGGCCGTACGCCTTCCTCCAGCCGACCCGCTATGCGGCCGCCGCCCCCGCGGACCTGCGCGGGCATCTCCAGGCCGGCCGGCAGAAGGGCATCATCACCGGCGGCGGCTGGCACTACGACGACGGCCCCACGCCGCGGCTGCTGGCCTTCGGCACCGGCATCTTCAGCGAGCCCTTCGAGGAGTACCGGCGGCTCCTGCGCGCCGCTATCGGCGCCTTCCGCGAGGCCGCGCCCGAGGTGCCTGTCATGGTCTACGTCCACTGCTTCTACAACAGCCCCCAGACCGAGGCCGAGAAGGAGCGCCTGCGTGACAGTTGGGCGACCGACCGCGCGGGCGCGCAGCAGGAGCACGCCTGGGGCGAGCAGTACCGGCCGTCGCCGATGGTCGTGCCGACCCTGAGCAACCGCTTCGGCCCGGAGTTCCTGAAGGCCTGCGAGACCCTCCTCGACGACTACGGCGCCGGCGGACTCTACCTCGATGAGAGCAACGGCGGCCATGTCGACTACACCTGGAATGCCTGGGACGGGCGCTCGGCGCAGATCGACCCGGCGACCTACCAGATCGAGGCCCTGGTCGGGCATCCGGTGCTGATGAGCGTCCCGGTCCGGCAGGCCCTGGCCGCCCTCATTGCGGCGCGCGGCAAGGCCTTCATCGCCAATGGCACCCCCTACGTCATGGCCGAGAACCACGGGCGCTACCCGCGTTTTGTCGAGGCTCAGCACCTCGCCAGCCGTGCCAGCGAGACGCACCTGTATACGCCCATGATCTGGGACTACGGCGTCGTCGAAGACTGCCGCCGGCTGCGTCGGGCGCTGGCCTGGGGGACCCTCCCGGTGCGCCTCAACCTGGCCCAGTCCGCCGGGCCGCTGGCACGATGCTTCCCGCTGACGGTCCAGGAGGTCCACCCCGGGTGGATCCTCGCCCGTGAGCGCCTCGTGATCAGCGACAGCGGCCGCTATGGCTGGCCGGGCGAGACGGTCCCGGCGCGCCTCTACGTCTGGCAGGAGGACCTGATCGAGCAGCCCGTGCGCGACCTGGTCGTGGACGGCGCCGTCGCGATCGAGGTCCCCGCGCGCGGCCTGGCGATCCTCGAGCGCCGGTGAGCGGCGGGCCGCGCCTGTTGCCTCATGGCAGGCCCGGCCTCAGGGGCCCGCCTGTGGACTGGGCGGACTGGGTGGACGGGTCTGTCGGCACGGTTGTGCGACAGGCGTGGGCCGGCGCGGCAGCGAGTAGGTCCGCGGCGCCGTCCGTGGACTCGCCCGGGCGCCGACAGCGCCCCGGAGAGCGGCTTAGGACAGCCGCCGCTACAGCGTCGCCTCCGGCGCCCGGGCGCCGGACAGAGCAGGGCGGAACACCACCAGCGGCGCTTCCCCGCGGGCCTTCGGTCTGACGCCCTGAAGGGGCAACATTCGTCAGCCCAGGGCAACGCCCTGGGAAATAGCATGTTGCGCATTGCAGGCTGAAAGTCTGCGACACGACTGCACACGCCACCACCGCGACCTTCCACCCGGCGCGGCGGCTCGCGACGGCCGCCGTCGCCGGCGTCGCCCGGCGCGCCCGCGGGGCATCTGCGGGGCTGCCCGAAAGTCCGGTTCTGGCACCCTTTCAGGGTGCGTGTTTCCCAGATTTGCGTTTCCGGGGGTCGTGCTTTCGCGCGACCCCCGGCTGCGATCTGGCACCCCTTCAGGGTGGCCAGGTGGGCGCTGACGCGATCTTCGATCAGCCCTGGCATCCCTCCGGGTGCCCTTGCCGCGGGGCCTTGCCGGGGCTATCCTTGCGGGACGTCATGGAGTGTCGCCTGCGTCGGGTGGTATCAGGAGGACTGCGCCTATGCGTTGGCCATCGTGGTGGGGTCTGGCTTCCGCTCTTCTTCTCGGTATCGGTGTGGGTGTCCGCGGCCAGGCGCCGCTGCGCGCCGAGGTCGAGGCCGCGCAGCAGTCCCGGCCGAGCCTGTCGGCGGTGGTGGTCGACGGCGCGGCGCTGCTGCGTCAGGCGGGCATCGCGGGGTCGCTGGAGCCGGAGTCGGTCTGCGTCTGGCATCTCGGGGATGAAGACCCGGTGGCGGTGCCGTCGCGTCTGGATCTCGTCGATGGCGTCGGGCGTCTGCTCTGGCAGGTGCCGGCGGCGCCGACTGCGGCCGCGGCGGGTGCTCTGGCCCGTTTTCGTCTTGAGTTCGGGGTCACGGCAGCGCCGGCGGGGACGCCGCGGCTGCCGGCGGGGAGCCTGGACAACCTGATCGACAACGGCGGCCTCGAGCGTGCCGCGGCGGACGGCGGCCTCGAGGGCATCGCCCCGGCGGTCTTTCAGCGTGACTTCCGCCGCGTCGACGATGGCTCCGGCGGTCAGGCCCTGGCCTTCAACGCCGACCCCGAGGGCCGCGGTCCGGCCTTCACCACGCCCTGGCTGGCGATCCAGGGGGGGCAGGCGTACGCCCTGTCATTCCGGCATCGTGCCGAGCAGGCCGAGGCCCACCCGCGCTACAAGCTGATCGCCTTTGGCTATGTCAACTACCGCGACGCCGAGGGCAAGGCCCTGCCGCGTGTCAGCATCTTCAACTCGCGCCTGGGTCACACCGACGGCTGGCAGGCCTTCACCACCACCGTCGTGGCGCCGCCGGAGGCGCGCTCGGCCAATCTCGAGCTCCGCAACGGCAGCCAGGTGCCCTATGCGGTCAGCATCGACGACCTCCGCTTTGCCCCGGCGTCGCAGGCCGAGGTCGAGGTCGCCAGCACCGCCGATGGCCGCGCCGTCCGCCTGCGTCTCGACGACCCGGCCGTACGGCGTTTCGATCTCGGCCCCGCGACCTCGCCGGTCTGGGAGGGCTTCCAGGCGCTGACGCCGGCATCGACCTACAGCCCCGAGGCCGGTTTTGGCTTCACGGCCCTGCAGCGTCCCGATGCCAGCGACCGGGCGCTCCCCGAGGCCCTGTCGCGCGACTTCATCACGGCGCACCGCGCCGACCTGCGCATCGATCTGCCGGATGGCGAGGTTGACCTCTGGATGCTGGCCGGTGACTCGCAGGCCGGGGGTGTCGTCGTCTGGATCTACCGCGACCAGCGCCTCACCATCAACGGCACAGAGGTCCTCAACCGCGCCCCGGCGCCGACCGAGTACTTCCGTACCTCGTACCTGGCGCACTACCACGACTTCTGGCTCCCGGGGCAGGACTACTACGACACCTTCGTGGCGCCGCGCTTTGAGTCGCTGCGCTTCCCGGCGGTGGTGACCGGTGGCCGTCTGCTCGTGTCATGGAGCAACCTCCCGGTGGCGGCCCTGGTGGTGGCGCCGCGCGCTCTGCGTGACGGCCTCGACGTCGAGCTCGGCCGCCTGGCGGCGTCGCGGCGCCGGGCCACGCCGGTCGAGGCGGTGCCGGGTCCGGTGGAGGAGGCGGGTGTGGAGCCCTCGGCGGCCGAGTCCACTCAGGGCTTCGTCGTCTTCCGCCGGCCGCCGAACGAGTCGATCTATCCGAGCAGCCGTCCGCAGGCCGGCGAGCGCCTCGAGGCCCTGCGCTGTTTTGCCACGCCGGGCGAGCGCGAGCCGGTGCACCTCTCGCTGTGGCCGCTGCGTGATCTGGGGGATGTCCGGGTTCGTGCCGCCGACTTCGTCTCGGCGGCCGGACGCATCCCGGCGGCGGCGGTCGATGTGCGCGTGGTCCGCCAGGTCTTCAAGAGAGAGGGCCGCGGCGTGGGCTCCTACCGCTACCGCGTGTCGCCGTATTTCCTCGACCACCGCGACGCGGTGCCGGTGACGGCCGGGACGACCTGGAGCTGGTGGGCGACGGTCGAGGTCCCCGAGGCGACCCCGGCCGGTACCTACGAGGGCGCTCTGGAGATCACCACCGCGGCGGGGGCGGCCGTGCGCCTGCCGTGGTCGCTGCGGGTGCTGCCCTTCCGTCTGGCGCCTCTACCGATTGTGCAGGGCTACTACTACTTCCCGGGCGAGCCCTGGTACTCGACCTTCTGGGGCGCCAACGTGCGCGGCTCGCGCTACCGCGACGACCCGGAGATCCGGGCCATGATCGACCAGAACGAGCGGCGTGCCCTGCGTTTCATGGCGTCGCTGGGTCTGAACAGCGTCGCCTTTGGCGACGACCTCCGCGGCGATCTGGAGCTGCGCGACGGCGAGGTCAGCCTCAAGCCCGACAACCGCCTGGCGCTGTGGATGGACATCTACCGCGACGCGGGTATGGGCCCGATGCCGTTCTACGGCTTCCAGCCCATCGGGGCGAGCAACAACCTCTCCTGGCTGGACCGCACCGGCCTGGCAGAGCCCTTCACGCCGGCCTGGACGCGCGCCTACCGCAGCCTGGTCGAGTCCTGCCAGCGTCAGGGCCGCGAGCGCGGCTGGCCCGAGATCCTCTGGTACATCTCCGACGAGCTGAGCAACCACGGCGAGCCCGGGGCGCAGAAGGGCGTCGCCCTGGCCAAGGCCCTGGCGGGGCTGCCGGGGGCGCGTGTGATTGCCTCGATGAACGGCCCCTGGGAGCACATCATGGTGCCGCACCTGACCATCTCGATGCCGAACATCGCCTTCCCGATCAC
>JAGVUW010000446.1 GCA_019136035.1 Verrucomicrobiota bacterium
GCGCAAGCACTACAGCGCCGACGAGTTCGCGGCGATCTACCACGACATGCTGGTCCTGCGCACCTTCGAGAACATCATCGACGCCATTAAGAAGGTCGGCGAGTACCAGGGCGTGGCTTACAAGCACGCCGGTCCGGCGCATCTGTCGATCGGCCAGGAGTCGGCCGCGGTCGGCCAGGCCTGGGCGCTCGATCCCGAGGACGCCATCTTCGGCAGCCACCGCAGCCACAGCGAGATCCTGGCCAAGGGCCTGAGCGCCATCCGCAAGCTCGACGAGGCGGCCCTGATGACGATCATGAAGGGCTTCTTCGACGGCGCCACCCTGGCGGTGGTTGAGAAGGGCCACCAGGGCGGCGTGAAGGAGCTGGCGCGCAAGTTCCTGATCTACGGCGCCTACGCCGAGATCTTCGCGCGGACCACCGGTTTCAACAAGGGCTGGGGCGGCTCGATGCACGCCTTCTTCACGCCCTTCGGCATCTTCCCCAACAATGCCATCGTCGGCGGCAGCGGCTCGATCGCCCCCGGCGGGGCCCTGTTCAAGCGCGTCAACCGCCGTCCCGGCGTGGTGGTCTGCAACATCGGCGACGCCTCGTTCGGCTGCGGGCCGGTCTGGGAGGGCATCTCCTTCGCCAGCATGGACCAGTACCGGACGCTCTGGGACGAGTCCCTCGGCGGCGGGCTGCCCCTGATCTTCAACTGCATGAACAACCAGTACGGCATGGGCGGCCAGACCAGCGGCGAGACCATGGGCTACCAGTTCCTGGCCCGCATCGGCGCGGGTGTCAACCCCGACCAGATGCACGCCGAGCGCGTCGACGGCTACAACCCCCTGGCCGTCGCCGACGCCTTCCGTCGCAAGAAGGAGATCCTGAAGGCCGGTCGCGGGCCGGTGCTCCTCGATACGGTCACCTACCGCGTCGCCGGACACAGCCCCTCCGATGCCTCGAGCTACCGCTCGAACGAGGAGATCCAGCGCTTCATCGACGCCGATGCCATACCCGCCTTCCGCCAGCGCCTGATCAAGGGCGGCGCCTGCAGTGAGGCCACCCTCGAGGCGGTCAAGGCCGAGGTCGAGGCCTTCGTCTTCGCGATGTTCAAACTCGCCATCGATCCGAAGATCAGCCCCTACGAGAGCCTCGACTCGAGCTTCATCGAGACGGTGACCTTCTCCAACCGCAAGGTCGAGCGCTTCGATGAACGCACTCCGGAGCTGCTGCAGCCGGTGGCCGAGAACGAGCAGTACAAGCGCATCCAGAAGAAGGAGCGCTTCGCCATCGATCCGAAGACGGGCAAGCCCTTCCCGGAGATGAAGCAGTACAACATCCGCGACGCGGTGTTCGAGGCGATGGTGCATCGTTTCAGCATCGACCCGACGATGGTGGCCTTCGGCGAGGAGAACCGCGACTGGGGCGGCGCCTTTGCCTGCTACCGCGGCCTGACCGAGCTGCTGCCGTACCACCGCCTGTTCAACAGCCCGATCAGCGAAGCGGGCATCGTCGGTGCCGCGGTGGGCTACGCCCTGAGCGGCGGCCGCGTCGTGGCCGAGCTGATGTACTGCGACTTCCTGGGCCGGTCCGGCGATGAGGTCTTCAACCAGCTCTCGAAGTGGCAGGCGATGAGCGGCGGCGTGCTGAAGATGCCGGTGGTCCTGCGCATCTCGGTCGGCTTCAAGTACGGCGCCCAGCACTCTCAGGACTGGTCGGCGCTGGTCAACCACATCCCGGGCCTGAAGGTCGTCTACCCGGTGACGCCCTACGACACCAAGGGCCTCCTCAATGCGGCCCTGGCGGGCACCGACCCGGTGATCTTCCTGGAGAGCCAGACGACCTACGGGCAGGGCGAGCTGTTCCACGAGGGCGGCGTGCCGGCGGGCTACTACGAGATCGAGATCGGTGAACCGGATGTCAAACGCGCCGGCAAGGACCTGACCCTGATCACCTTCGGGCCGGTCCTCTACCGCGCCCTCGAGGCGGCACGGGCCCTCGAGCAGTACGGCGTCGACGCCGAGGTCATCGACCTGCGCAGCGTCAACCCGCTGAACTACGACAAGCTGGTCGCCAGCGTCGCCAAGACCGGCAAGGCCCTGCTGGTCTGCGATGCGGTCGAGCGCGGCAATGTCATGCACAACGTGGCCGCCAACCTGACCCAGCTCGCCTTCGACGAGCTGGACGCGCCGCCGGTCGTGATCGGCTCGCGCAACTGGGTCTGCCCGGCCGCCGAACTCGAGGCGAAGTACTTCCCGCAGCCGCGCTGGATCCTGGATGCGGTGCACGAGCGCATCATGCCCCTCAAGGGCTACACCCCGACCACCAACCGCACCCTCGGCGAACTGGCGCGCTGGTGCCGCCAGGGCGTCTGAGGCGCCGACGACGAGGCCGCCCCATCCCCGAGGCCCGCGCCCCGCGCGGGCCCCGGGGAGGCCGTCGGGGCCGGCCGCGTCCGCCGTGACGCGACCGGCTCCCTGAGCGGAACAGGGCCACCAGGGACACCAGGGCCACCGGGGGCTGCGGTGACCCCATCCTGGAGTCCCTTGGGTCCCTTGGGTCCCTTTCCGGCAGGCACCTGCGCCCATGATCGCGCTCGGCTGACGCGGCCTCCCGGCTGCCCCGCCGGCCTGGCTTGGCGGGCGTCGCCGCCGGCGGTATGTTGGCGGCGCACAGCCCGGCGGCAGGGCCAGCGCCGGGCGCGCGGCGGGAGCCCACTATGACGCCACGGTCCGTCGCCCTCGGGTTCCTCGGGGCGGCCTGCATCTGCGGCTATACCTACTTTAACGACGGCGTTCTGCGGCAGACCATGTTCGTCGGCAACTACATGCCGACGAGTGTCTATGGCGGTCTGGTGCTGGTGCTGCTCGGCGTCAATCCCCTCCTGTGCCGTCTCTGGCGGCGTTCCGGTTGCCGCTGGGGCTGGCTGGCGCCGCTGAGTGGGCGCGAGCTGGCGGTCGTGGTGGCCCTGTCGCTGCCGGCCTGCTGTGTGCCCTACTCGAGTCTGCTGCGCATCCTGCCCAAGGCGGCGATGCTGCCACACCACTTCGCCCGCACCCAGGTGGGCTGGTCATGGAAGGACGCCGACGGCACCCGCCGCAACGTCCTCGACTACGCCCCGCCGCGGCTCCTGGCCGACCCGAGCGTCGACGACGGCGACGCCCTCACCGGCTTTGTCCAGGGCCTCCGTCTTGGCGGCGAGCCGATTGGCCTGGGCGATGTCCCCTGGGGGGCCTGGACGCGGACGCTGCTGTTCTGGCTGCCGCTCTTCGGGGTGCTCTGGATCACTCTGGCCGGCCTGGCCCTGGTCCTGCACCAGCAGTGGAGCCGCCACGAACACCTGCCCTATCCCCTGGTCCAGTTCACCCGTGCCATACTCCCCGACGAGGACGGCGCCCTGAGCCCCATGTGCCGGCATCGCGGCTTCTGGATTGCCCTGATTCTGGTGCTGCTGGTGCACCTCAACAACAACCTCCTCGGGTACTTCCCCGACCTGATCATACCGGTCCGCCGCTCGTTCAACTTCTGGCCCTTGGCGAAGCTCTTCCCGACCTTCATGCAGGGCGGCGGTGCGGCCCTGATCAACCCGAATTTCTACTTCTCGGCGGTGGGCATTGCGTACCTCCTGGCCACCGACGTGTCACTGGCGGTCGGCCTGGGGCCCTTTCTCTCGAAGTGGCTCGGCGGGATCCTGACCGGCTACGGCCTTTCGCTGACGGCGGGGACCTACCTGTCGCCGCGTCTCGAGCAGGGCCTCGTCTTCGGCGGCTACCTCGGCTTCTTCGGCGGGATGCTCTATACCGGCCGGCACTTCTATGGTCAGGTCCTGCGCCGGGCGCTGGGGCAGGGGGGCGGCGACGAGGTCAGCCGCGGCAGCGTCTGGGGCATGCGTGCCTTCCTGGCGGGCTTCGTGGTCCTGGTGGTCGACATCGCGCTCCTCGGCCTAGACTGGCAGTTGGCGCTGCTCTACGCCGGCCTGGCGGTCATCGTCTTCGCGGTGATGGGCCGCGTCATGGCCGAGACGGGGCTGTTCTTCATCGCGCCCTACCTCTACCCCTGCGTCTTCATCCTCGGCATCCTGGGCGAGCAGTCGCTCGGTCCGCAGGCTCTGATGATCCTCTTCCTGCTGACCTGCATGGTGATGATTGACCCGCGCGAGACCTTCATGCCTTACATGATCAACACGGTCCAACTCATCGATGCGAGCCGTCTGCATCTGGGCCGGACTACGGCCCTGTCGCTGCTCGCGGTCTTCATCGGCCTGGGCGTGGCTGTGCCCGTGACCCTGTACTTCGCCTACGACCGCGGTGTGAACTGGGGCGACGCGTTTGCCTGCACGTCGGTGCCGACCTACGCTGCCGAGGGGGCTCTGCGGGCGCGCACGCGGCTGCTGGCGCAGGGCACCCTGGCGTACGCCGAGTCCGTTCGCGGCTGGGAGCGCTTCGCGGGCATCAAGCCGACGCGGTCCTTCGTCATCGCTACCGCCATCGCCGTCGTCGCCGTCACCCTGTGCACCGCCGGACGCCTGCGCTTTGCGCGCTGGCCGCTGCATCCGGTGCTGTTCCTGGTCTGGTCCGGCTACGCCGGCTACACGATGGCATGGTCCTTCCTGGCTGGCTGTCTGATCAAGACCCTGGTGACGCGCTACGGGGGCGTCCGCTATTACCAGGCGCTCAAGCCCGCGATGTTCGGGCTGATTGCGGGCGATGTCCTGGCCGGGCTGCTGATCATTGGCGGCGGCCTGGCCTACCACCTCGCCACCGGCCTGCCGCCGAAGACGTATTGGGTCCTGCCGCCCTGACGGCAAAGAAAGGAGTGCGCCATGCTTCAGTTCAAGGTCGACGACGGGCGTTGTGTGCGCTGTGGCGCCTGTGTGCGTGACTGCCCGGCGGGGATCATCGAGCAGGCCGGCCGGGCCTTGCCGCGGATCCTGCCTGAGAACGAGGAGCACTGCCTGCAGTGCCAGCACTGCCTGGCGGTCTGCCCGAAGGGCGCCATTGGTATTCTCGGCCGGGATCCGGACCGGAGTGCCGTGCTGGGCCCGGAGAGCTTTCCGAGCCTCGACCGGATGAGCCTGCTGGTGCGCGGCCGCCGCAGTGTGCGGCAGTACCGGACCGAGGCGGTCGATCCGGCCCTGGTGGGGGCGCTGCTGGAGACCCTCGCCCACGTGCCCACCGGGGTGAACCACCGCGGGCTGACCTTCCATGTCATCGACGACATGGCAACGATGCAGCGCCTGCGCGAACGTCTCCAGGCCGGCCTCCTCGAGGCGGCCGCCGCCGGGCGGCTCGCGGAGCGCTTCGCCTACCTCGCCCGCGTCGTCGAGTTCGGCCAGAAGAGCGGTCGCGACGTCGTCCTGCGCGGCGCCCCGCATGCCCTGATCGTCACGGCGTCACCCGAGGCGGCCTGCGGCTATGAGGACGTGATTCTCAGCCTGGCCACCTTCGACCTCCTGGCGCAGACTGCCGGCCTGGGCACCGTCTGGTGCGGCCTGCTGGTCTCGGCGCTGGCGGCCCTCCCGGAGGTCGCCCTGGCCCTCGGCCTGCCGCCGGGCCACCGCCTCTACAGCATGCTGTTCGGCTATCCGGCGGTGCGCTACGCCCGGACCGTGCAGCGTTCCGACGCGGCGGCAGTGCGCCGTCCGCGGCTCTGAACTGCGGCGGAGGACGCGGGGCCGGCGGTGCGCCAGGGAGAGACCCGGCCCCGGCGTTCCCCGGCCGTGGGGCTGGTGCCTGCCGGAAAGGGACCCAAGGGACTCAAGGATGGGATTACCGCAGTCCCCGGTGTCCCCGTGGGTCGGGTAATCGGCGGCGCCCCGCAGTGGCAGGACGCCGCCGCGGGGCGATGCACGACCAGACGTGCGCTGCAGCCTCGTGCGGCGCACGCGGATGATGCCCGGCGCGATGGGCTTCGGAAAGTGCCCCGGTCAGCGCTGGACGCGGGCGCTGCCGCCCTTGGCCAGTGCCTCGACTTCCTTCTTCGTCGCCATGGTGGTATCGCCGGGGGTGGTCATCGCCAGGGCGCCGTGGGCGGCGCCGTAATCGACGCACTGCTGCGGCGCCAGGCCGGCGAGGAAGCCGTAGATGAGTCCGGAGGCGAAGGAATCGCCGCCGCCGACGCGGTCGTAGATCTCCAGGCCGGGGCGCTGCGCCGATTCGTAGAACTGGCCGTCGACGTAGAGCACCGCGCCCCAGTCGTTGACGGTCGCAGACTTGACCTCGCGCAGCGTCGTCGCCACGGCCTTGAAGTTCGGGAAGGCCGCCACCGCCTGCGCGATCATCTTCTTGAAGTTCGCCGGGTCGAGCTTGCTGCAGTGGGCGTCGACGCCCTCGACCTTGAACCCGAGGGCCGCGGTGAAGTCCTCCTCATTGCCGATCATGACATCGACCAGGCCGGCGATGCGGCGGTTGACCACGGCGGCGCGCTCGGTGCCGCCGATGGTCTTCCAGAGGCTGGGGCGGTAGTTCAGGTCGTAGCTGATGATGGTGCCGTTCTCTTTGGCGCACTCCATGGCCTCGATGGCGACGTCCGGGGTGTGCTCCCCGAGGGCCGCGAAGATGCCGCCGCAGTGGAACCAGCGCACGCCCTCGTCCTTGAAGATCCGCTTCCAGTCGATGTCGCCGGGCTTGAGCTGGCTGACGGCGGTGTGGCCGCGGTCGCTGCAGCCGACGGCGCCGCGGACGCCGAAGCCCTTCTCGGTGAAGTT
>JAGVUW010000051.1 GCA_019136035.1 Verrucomicrobiota bacterium
GCAGACACGCCAACGTGATCAGCCGGTGGGGAGCCCGCTCGGTCGGCCTTCCGGCAACCCCGCCGGAGCGCGACGCGGGCAGAGCAAGACAACAAGGCGGTACTCTAGCACGGCGCATGGCCGTGACAAGTCGGCGGCCAAGCGTCACGCTTGCCGCCGGGGGCGAGCAGGCAGTGGACAGCGTGAACAGCGTGGACGGGGAGATGGGAACGCCCAACGCCGACGTGAGCGGGACCCGACAGGTTCCGACAGGGCTCGACAGGGCTCGATGGCCATGGAACACCCATCGCCCATCGCCGACGCAGGCGAGGGCCACAGGGAGGGCGCGACCTGTCCGGGCCGGGGTGGGCGTGAGGAGGCGCCACGAGCCGAGTGGCGCTTCCTTGGGGTCGCCGAGCTCTCGTTTCGGCGACCCTCCGGCGGGGGTGGCGGCGGTTGACGCCGGCGCTTTGCGGCCCGACAGTGGTGCGGGTAGCGGTGGCGGCGGCACCGCCGGCCCCCGGCCGGCGGGCGCGTCTGGAGTCCTGGTCAAGGAGTCGGGCACCATGATTCGTCGTGACGACCTGCTGAGTCCGGAGGCACGGGGCGACCTCGAGGTCTGGCAGTTGACCTGCGAGGCGGTGCCGAGCGCGCACATCTACATGGAAGCGCAGATCTTCACGCCCGACTCGCGACGCTTCCTCGTGCATCGTTCCGCGCACGCGCACGGGAGCGACATGAACGACCCCGAGCACCGCTACCTGCTCTGCGACCTCGAGCAGGGCGGGTCGCTGACGCCGGTCACCACCGAGACCGGCGCCACAGGGCCCTCGATCAGCCCGGATGGCCGCTGGCTGTACTACCTCGTCAACCGCACCGCCCTGCGCGGCGGCACCCTGACCTTGCGGCGCCTCGACCTGAACACGAACGAGCGTGACGACGTCGCCGTGGTGCGTGGTCCCCTGCCGGGGTTTCCGGGCGGTCCGACGCGGATCTACCCGCTGTCGACCATCGCCTCCGACGGCACCCGCCTGGCCACCGCCGCCTATCTCGGGGACGGCACCCGCGAGGGCGACCCCTTCGGCCTGCTGGTCTTCGACCTCGCCAGCGGCGGCGTGGAGGTCGTCCTGAGCGGCCCGACCTGGTGCAACCTCCATCCACAGTACTGCCGGTCGAGGCGCGGCCGGGCGCGGCGCGACATCCTGGTGCAGGAGAACCACGGCTGCGTCGTGGATGCGCAGGGCCAGGTCTCGGCTCTCGTCTCCGGCCTGGGCGCGGATATCCACGTCATCCAGGACGACGGGAGTGACCTGCGCACGATGCCCTGGGGGCGCGACAACCAGGAGTTCTGCCAGGGGCATCAGTGCTGGAGGCCGAAGGTCACCCCGGGCGGACCGTCTCCGGCGCCCGCCGCAACGACCTCTCGCGCTCGGTGGCCAGCCCGCACTTCTACCACTTCGCTACCGACGCAGCCGGCCGGCGCCTCATCACCGACGCCCGCCATGCCGACGGCAGCGACGGGCTCTACCTCTTCGAACTCGGCCGCCCCGGCCAGGCGCCCCTGCGCCAGGAACGCCTCCTCCTGCGGCCGCGCGCGAGCTGGAACAAGACCTGCCACATCCACCCGTTCCTCTCGCCGGACGGCCGCACCGGCTTCTTCAACTCCGACGAGACCGGCACCCTGCAGGCCTACATGGTGCGGGGCCTCTAGCACCGCACCGCTCGTGTGAAACATCGCGTCGTTGTGCTGTCGATGCCGTTGCGGCTCGTGGACGCATCCGCGTCTGTGGACACTCGCGCTCCACAGCGATGGCGGGCGATGTACCGCTTTGCCATACCCGGCGCCCGGGCGCCGGTGCTCTCGCTGACGCGGCCCGGGAGGCCTGGGGGAGTCTGAGCAGTCTGACAGGTCTGACAAGTCTGACAGGTCTGACCAGTCTGAGAGGTCTGACAGGTCTGACAAGTCCGACCGGTCCGACGCCTTTGCCGGCGGGGGGGGCAGGGGAACCCGGCGGCCTGCCGGCGGGTCCAACGGAGTGTTCACCGACGAACGAACGGCGGGGTCTTGGTGCCCGTTGCTGGTGGGCGGCCCTGCACAACACGAGGCCATGGACACGACGATGGACGAGATCAGCACGATGCTGCCAACGGTTCCGGTCGTCAGCATACGGGGTGACGACGATGAACCTCCCCCTGAACATCCTCCTCTACGCCGTCATTGGCTGCGGCGAGTGGTATCTGGCGTTGCGGCGCACCTTGGCCTGTGCCCGTGGCGAGAAGGTGCAGCTCGTCTGTCTTGTGTTTATCGAAAACATCTTGGGGTTATGGGTGTTGTCGAACTTTATCCGCACCAGTGACTGGCTGATGGCGATCTGCTATGCCTCCGGGAGCGCC
>JAGVUW010000581.1 GCA_019136035.1 Verrucomicrobiota bacterium
GAGTTCGACCACTTCGAGCCCGCCGGCAACCTGATCTTCAACGGCTACTTCTCCGACTTCGACCAGTCCCGCGGAACCTCCCCGATGGCGTCATGCGTCAACCGCTGCAAGGACGTCATGGACGCCCTCGAATACACCACGCTCAAAATCAAGCTGCACTCGCTCCTGGGCGTGGCCTTCTCCTCCGACGCCTCCGCCGCCATGCTGGACACGACCCTTGCCGGGGACGAGTCCACCACCACCGAACGGCCCAAGTACAACGTCGAGCTGTCCCGCGGCCTGATGGTGCTCAACATGCGCCCCGGGGACAAAGCGGACATGCTCGAATCGCGAACCCCGACACCGGAGTTCGTCGATTACATGAGCCTCTCGGTCCGCATCGCCCTGCTCGCCTTCGACATCCCCTACACCTTCCTCGACAGCAAGGCATCGAGCTTCTCCGCCCGCATCGCCGACGCGAATCAGTACGAGTTCATCGCCGCTGAGAAGCGCGCGAAGAACGCCGAAGTCTGCGCGGAATGGTCGGCGTGGAAGCTCGCCATGCTCGCCACCCAGGAACCCCTCGCCTCGGCGCTCGCCGCCGCCGGCATGTCGTCGGAGGAGCTCATCGAATCGGTCGAGTGGGTGGGCGCCGAAACCCCTTGGGTAGACAAGCTCAAGCAGCTTCAGGGCGACCAGCTCGCCATCTCCATGGGCGTGGACTCGATCCCGCGCGTATGCCGTCGACGCAATGTCGACTGGAAGACCATCGCGGAGGAGAACGGGGAAGCCGTCAGGTACAGCCGCGAGACCGGAGCGCCGCTCATGGTCGGGCAGCCCGGTCAGGCGAGCGCAGGGGACGTGAATGGACAGAACGACGACGACCAGCCTTGATGCGGGCGCCGGTGACACCTTCCGGCATCTGTGGTTCGACGCCAAGACCTATGGCCGGCCGCAGGGCGTGAACCGCGACAAGGGGACCATTCTGGGCTGTTCTGTGGCCACGGTCGGCCCGGCGCTCGGACACAACGTCCACCTCGACGAGGAGTTCATGACGCGGGTCGCCGAGCTCGGCAACGCCGAACCCGGAGGGCTCAAGGCCCGCTTCGGTCATCCCACCATGTGTTCGACCGCCCTGGGGACGTTCCTGGGCCGGTGGAAGACCTTCACCGTCGAAAACGGCCGGGTGACCGCCAACCTGCACCTCTCCAACAGCGCCCGCAAGACCCCTCACGGCAACCTCTACGAGTACGTGTTGAGCCTCGCCGAGAAGGACTCCGACATGTTCGGCGTCTCGATTGTGTTCACCCGCGGCGAGTACTACAAGCGCGACCGGGACCGCAGGAAGGTCATCTGCCGCGACCTTCCCGATGGAGTCTTCGGCTGGTACGATGCGGAGGGAAAGCCGGTCGCCTACTCCGAGGACCGCGACGGACCGCTCTACGTCGAGTGCGCCGACCTCCATGCCGCCGATGCGGTGGACGAACCCGCCGCCAATCCGACCGGCCTGTTCAGCCGCTGGACCCGCGACACGGTTGCCGCCCAGGTGACCGAGTTCCTCGATACCCACCCCGAGGTTCTGGAGATCATGTCTGCCCACCCCGAGGTGGTCGCCGACTTCCAGGCCCGGTACCAGGCGCACCTGCGCCGCAAACAGGGAGCAGAGACCATGGCAGACACTCCTGCCGCCGCTCCGGCGGCGCCGCCCGCCCCCACCGAGACCGTGACCGCGAGTGCGGCAGAGACCGTGCCCGCGGCCATCGAGACGCCGACCGACACCGCCACCGGGACCGCGCCTGCGGCAGACGCCGCGCCGGCTCTGGAGACGGCAGCGCCGGCAGCCCCGCCCCCGGAACCCCCGACCGTGACCCTTGCCGAGCTCGGCCGCCTGGCCTGCGAGTACGGCGCCGAGATCGCGGTCAAGGCAATCCTCTCGGGCGGCGGCGAACGCGCCGCAGTCGACCTCGCCATTGAGGCCAAGCGCCAGGAACTCGCCGCGCTCAGCGCGCAGGCGAGCGGCAAGGCCGCGGCGTTCGTGCCCCAGGACACCACCGAGAAGCTGACGCTTGAGGACTTCTTCAAGCCGAAGCGCAAGTAGAAAGGCTCCCGCCGACCATGGCCACCTACGCCGACAACACCCTCGAAGGGTTGGTCCAGCTCAACGACCGCAACCTCGCCGACATCGGGGTCACCGACCTCCTGCAGGACACCCCCCTGCTCCAGGTGCTGTTCGCCAAGCCCGCGAGCGAGGGCGGCACCCTGCACAAGTACGTCAAGGAGACGACCGCTGCCGGCGCCGAGTTCCGCGCCGTCAACACGGGCGTCCTCAACGCGGCGGGCTACACCGAGCTCGTCACCGAGACCTGCAAGTACCTCGACGGACACTTCCACGTCGACGTCGCCATCGCCAACGGCTTCAAGGCCGGCCGCGCCGCCTTCATGGCAATGCAGACCCAGAAGCACCTCAAGGCCCTCATGGTGGGGCTGGAGAAGCAGATTCTCCAGAGCACCGGGGCGGACGCCAACGGGTTCAACGGCCTGCCCAGCTACGGCTCGGCCGACAGCATCGCCGACGGCATGGTGGTCAACGCCGGCGGCTCGGGCGGACGTTCGGTGTGGCTCCTGCGCATCGGGCCCGACGACGTCGCCGTGGTCGCCGGCAACGACGGCAACCTCTCGTTCGGGTACAACCCCGACGACGTCGCCAAGCTGGTGGTGACCAACACCACGACCGGCGCCGGCTATATGGCCTACCAGGTCGACCTCGGCGGCTGGTTCTGCCTGCAGTGCGGCTCGATCTACTCGGTCGGGCGCATCTGCAACCTCGACGGCTCCACCAGCCACACCCTGACCGACGACCTCATCGCCAAGGCGATCAGCAAGTTCCCCGCGGCGCGCAAGCCGACCCACATCGTGATGGATCGGACCATGCTGCTCGAACTGCAGGACTCCCGCACCGCGACCAACCCGACCGGGGCGCCGGCGCCGTTCCCTGACAGCGCCTTCAACATCCCCATCGTGGTGACCGACCAGGCCGCGACCTCCGAGGCCGCGCTGACCACCACGACCACCACGACCACCACGACCACCACGACCACCACGACCTCGCAACCCTGAGTCTAGCCGATGCCTCAGACGCTCACAACCGAACTCATCGAGGCCGACTTCGCGGACCTGGCGACCGACTTCCCCTGCACGGTGACTTTCACCGAACCGGACTCCGGCAAGACCGAGAGCTTTCCGGGCACCTACGGGACCATGGACGAGTCGCCCCTCCTCGCGGATCTCGGCTACCTCGCAGCGTATCGGCTGAGCGTCTGGACAACGTCGTCGCGGTGGACCACCAAGCCCCGCCCGGGGCGGCTGGTGACGGTGGGCGTGACCAACCCGAAAACCGGTGCGATCACGTCCACCGTCCATCAGCTTCTCATCATCGGCGCAGACGACGGCGTGGTCATGCGCCTTGTCCTGGGAGACCAGAATGCCTGAGATGGTCTCCGTCACCTGGGACGCCGGTTCGGTGCGGGCCATGGAACGGGCCATGCGCGCCGAGATCGACGTGATGGGCAAGGAACCGGCCGAGGTGGTGAAGCATGCCTTCATCATGTTCGGCAAGTCGGGCCGCAATGCCACCCGCCGGGGCCGACGCCTGCGGTCGATCTTCCCCAATCCCGACGCCCGCCAGCGCACCGGCCGGCCGACCGGCACGTCATCCAAGCTGATCGCCGCCCGCCGGCAGGCGCATGGCCGCAAGGACGATCCGCCCGAGAAGTGGGGTCGGTACATCATCCAGTACCTCTACCAGCGTCGGGCTCCGAAGTTCGTCGCCACCAACAGCCGCAGCGATCCGCGGCGCCGGATCGGCCGTCAGCACCTCGCCCACAAGACCTGGGGGCTGATGATGCGGGCGGTCTTCACCGGGATGCCGTTCGACTGGCCGACTCGCTACCGGGTCCGGCCGGAAGCAGTCCAGCATGTCAGCGACCAGACCGCCGGCGGCACCAACCCCGCCGTCGAGTTCGTCGACAAGCTGGTGTACCTCCTCAAGCTCCACCCCTCCATCGGGCAACACGCCATGCAGGCAGCGGCTAACAAGATGCAGCATATGATTGATTCACGCCTGCGCTCCGACATGCTGAGAGTCTGGCATTCATGATCTCCGCCATCGAAACCGAACTAGGGACCGCACTGGCAACCGTGCTCGGGGCCGCCTATCCGACGGCGACCGTGCGCACGTTCCTGTGCGACGACGAGGTCGGCACGGTGGATGAGGAGATCGAGTTCCCAGTGATCCTCATCGAGGTCACCGCGGCCGTCCCCCATGAGACCGACGACATCCTGCACGAGCTCAAGGTGCGCATCCTCTGCGGCACCCATGCCATGCAGGACCGCAAGGGGACCGACCTTGCGGCCCTCTGGCTTGCCGTGCGCGACGTCGTGTACGGGGCAACGGCAATCGACGAGGAAATGGCCGGGAATGTCGTCCTCAAGGGCCTGTACCCCGTCGACGAGCGCGAGCCCTACCGCACCGTCCAGCCCGGCGATGTCGGCACCTTCCCCAACCTCCAGGGCTACGAACTGAATCTCATGGCGGCCGTCGCGGCCTGCGCCATGACGACCACCACCACCACGACTACGACGACGACAACGACCACCACGGCGCCGTAGCAGGGAGCAAGACGATGGGCAAGACTGCGTTCGCCAGCATCAGCAACGTCCCTTGGTCGACCACGCCCGAGACGGCGTGGGACGTGATCATGGAGAACTGGCGCATCGAGGATCAGGGCAACGTCCAGACCCTTTCCGACGAGGGCGGCGTGATCAAGGTCCATGTCCGCGACGAGGAGTTCAAGGAACTCACCTTCGAAGCGACCATCAAGGGGCCGAACCACTTCGGCGAGTCCGACATGCGCAATGCGGTGATTTCCTCGATGTCGGACACCACCATCCCCGGGCCGCTGATCGTGACGGCCAACGGCAAGAGCGTCGAGCGGCGCGGCTGGCACCGCTGCACGATGACCGCACGCTACTACGGGGCCGGGTTCACCACCGGTACCCTGCCGACCACGTTCACGACGACCACGGGGGCCTGATAAGGCCACGGCGAGGAGGAAGACACGTCTATGGACCAGAACATCATCCAGCAGGCTGCCGACGCGGCGGACCGTGCCGCACCGGCGCCCAGCCTCACCGACATCATGCCGCGGGGGGCGGCGCGGCTGGCCGGGAAACCCGCCAGCCCGGTCAACGCGGCGTCGATGCGGTTCCTGCAGGCGATCCAGCACGCCCTCGGCGACGACCTCCCCGACGAGGATGCCGCCTTCTTCGTCCTCTACTGCCGGGTCTGCGGCGGCACCCCCGAGGGCCGTGCGGACCTCTGGCGGCGCGGGCGCGAGCCGCTCAAGCTCTGGGACGCCTACCTTGAGTGGATGTGCGCGACCGGCGCCGACGAGTTCGCCGAGATGGTGACCGCCCACGCGCCCGACTGGCTGGAGGTGTCCGCGGCCCAGCAGATCATCGGCACGGGCGACGGCGGAGGGTCGGAGGGAAACGTGACTGGCTCGCAGTCCTCGTAGAGTTCTGCGAGTCTGTGCTGGGCAAGGACCGCGAGTCCGCCATGTGGGACGAGCCGGTCGCGACGCTGATACGGGAACAGGCCGCGTACCTCGAGCGCAACGGGGAACCTATCGAGTGGGACTCGGGCAGAACAGAACGGCTGATCGAGGCGCTCGAAAGGCTGACCAAGGACAGGGCGCAGACTGATGGCAGTAGTCCTACAGGGACGGATCGCACTTGACTGGTCGCAGGTGAAGACCGCGATGCGCGGAACACAGCTGCACCTGCGCAACTTCGTCAACGTCACCGGCCGAGGCCTGTACCAGGCCGGGGCCAGCCTGGCGCGCTTCGGCCTCATCATGGGCGGCGTCGGCGCGGCGGCGGCCGGCTGGGCGCTCAAGGCCGGGGCCAACTTCGAGCTCCTGAAGCTCAGGATGCAGGCCGCCTTCGGCGGCGGTGAACGCGCCGCCAAGGCCTGGCAGGAGACTGTCGCCCTGGCGGTCAAGTCCCCGGCGGTCGAGCTCCAGCCCCTGGTGCGGGCCCGCATCATGATGGCGAACTTCGGCATCACCGGCATCGGCGCCATGCAGGCACTCGCCGCGGCCGCCATGATGACCCAGCGCGACATCGAGGATCTCGCGAGCACCATCGGCTCGCTTGAGACCGAGCCCCTGCGGCGGCTCGGCATCACCTCCAGGTCGCGGTCGATCAAGACGGCGAACGGCGGCCTTGAAACATGGTTCAACATGAGCGCCCTGGACGCCGCCGGGCGCAAGATGCAGGCGACCGTCAAGGGCATCGACGCGGCCCGGCGCGTGGCCCTGCAGATGCTCTTCCAGAAGTACTCGGGGCCGGTTGAGGCGGTCTCCAACATCATGATCGGTTCATGGCGGGCGGTATCCGATCAGGCGACGCTTGCCATCGCCACCATGGCCGAGGCAGCCAACCAGCAGGCGATTCCTGCCCTGCGCGACCTCGGAACGTGGTTTGAGAAGGCCCACGAAAGCGGGAAGTTCGTCACCTACGGGAAACGGATCGCAGGCTGGTCCAACAACATCGTCAACTCGATCCGGGCGGCGGTGATGGCGTGGAACT
>JAGVUW010000423.1 GCA_019136035.1 Verrucomicrobiota bacterium
GCCGACCGCTGGACCGATACCGACGGCGACGGCATGGCCGACTGGTGGGAACTGCAGTACTTCGGCGACCTCAGCCACGATGGCACCGGCGACGCCGATGACGACCTCCTCAGCGACCTCGCCGAGTACTACGCCGGCACCCACCCGGGCATCTTCGATACGGATGGCAACGGCACTCCGGACAGCGAGGAAGATCCGGACGGCGACGGCCTCTGGAACTACGAGGAGCAGGTCTACGGCACCCACCCGGCCCTGGCCGACACCGACGACGATGGCCTCACCGACTACGAGGAGCTCTTCGTCCTCGGCACCGAGCCGACCAACTCCCTGCGCCCGGTGGTGCCGCGCCTGCTGCGCCTGACCGGCTCGGAGTACATGGTGGTCAGCGACAGCGCCGCCACCGCGCCGACGCGCTTCACCCTGGCGGTCTGGGTCAAGCCCGCCGCCTCGGCGGTCTCGCAGGGCATCCTGCGGCGCACCGTCCGCAATGGCGCCGACGCCACCTACCGCCTGGTGCTGACCGCGACCAACACCGTCGAGTTCAGCTACGACATGCCGGTCACCGGCCGCACCGTCCGCGTCACCAGCGGCACCCCGATCCAGGACGACGCCTGGACCCTCATCGTCGCCCGCCTTAACACCGACACGTCTGACGGCACCGCGCGCGTCTTCGACCTGAACCTCTTCGTCGCCGACGGCGATACCTACCGCCGCATGCAGACCACCGGCGTGGCCATCGGCTCGCCGGTGACCGACGCCATGGGCGACCTGGTCGTCGGCTTCGCCGAAGACTCCAGCGCCAATGCCCTCAAGCGCGTCACCTGCCAGCGCTTCGTCGGCGACCTCGACGAGATCGCCCTCTGGGATAGCCTCCTCACCACCGCCGACATGACCGACCTCATCGTCACGCCGCCGTCCCCCGGCGACGCCGACGAGTCCGCCGATGGCGGCGTCGACTCCGACGGCGATGGCGTCGCCGACGACCTGACCGGGCCCTACGCGACCCCCGAGACCAACCTCACCGACACCGTGGACAACGACAACGACGGCGTCGTCAACGACGGCCCGACCCACCCGGCCGGCCGTCCTGAGGTCGATATCCCGTCCAACCTCGTCGCCTACTTCAAGTTCGATGACGGCGGCGTCACCGGCGAGGACCTCCATACCGTCGCCGACTGGAACCAGAACTGGCGCCACGCCGGCCGCTACATGCCCGACAGCAGCATCGTCGTCGATGGCGTCGTCAGCGGCGTCGGCGAGCCCGACCGCCTGCCCGATGCCTGGGAGCTGACCTACTTCGGCTCGCTCAGCGTCTCGCAGGGCCTCGATGGCCAGGACGTCGACGGCGATGGCCTCAGCGACTGGTACGAGTTCCTCGCCGGGACCGACCCGACCCGGACCGATACCAACGGCGATGGCATCCTCGATGGCGCTGAGGACATGGACGGCGACGGCCTCAGCAACCTCACCGAGCAGAACCTCAACCGCACCCACCCGCTCAGCGCCGATACCGACGACGACGGCGTCCGCGACCAGTCCGAGAGCAGCGCCAGCGCTGCCGCGGTCAACTCGCTGGATCCGTTCCGCGCCCGCGCTGCGCTCTTCAACGGCGAGGGCCGCTTCGTGGTCGCCAACCAGGCCCGCCACGAGCTGACCACCTGGACCGTCGAGGCCCGCGTCAGCATCCCCGACAGCACCGCCAGCGGTGTCGTCGTGCGGCGTGCCCTCGACGCCGGGGCGCCCCTGGATACGGTCAACTTCGAAATCGGCCTCGACGCCGGTCGGCCGACCGCGCGCTTCACCGACAGCACCGGCACCAGCCGGCAGGTCACCGCCGCGGCGGCCCTGAGTGCCGACGCCTGGCACCACCTCGCGGCGACCCTCAACGGCACCGCCCTCGTGCTCTACGTCGACGGCGCGATCGCCGGCGCTCTGCCGGTGGCCGCCGCCCCGAAGACCCGCGGCACCGCCGGCTTCGAGGAGATCAGCATGGGCGCCGGCTACGCCGTCGGCGGCGGCTTCGCGCAGGCCCTCCCGGCCGGCGCCCGCCTCGACGAGATCCGCCTGTGGAAGGGCGTCCGCACCCCGGCGCAGATCGCCGCGCATACCACCGGCACCCTCGTCCTGGCTGCCCTCAGCCCCACCGACCCGGCCACCCTGGTCGGCTACTGGCGCTTCGACGACGGCCTCGGCATCGACAGCCACTCCATCGAGGACTTCACCGCCACGA
>JAGVUW010000384.1 GCA_019136035.1 Verrucomicrobiota bacterium
CCCTTCATGCCGTTCTTCCTGGCCGACCTCGGCGTCACGAATCAGGCTGACCAGGCCTGGTGGGCCGGCCTGCTGCAGGGCGCCTCGGGGGTGACCCTGGCGGTCTTCGCGCCGGTCTGGGGTATCCTGGCCGACCGCTACGGTCGCAAGTCGATGGTGGTGCGCTCGATGATCGGCGGCGCGGCGGTGATGGTGGGGATGTCGCTGGCGCGCAGTGTCGGCGATCTGATGGTGCTGCGGCTGCTGCAGGGCACCCTGACGGGGACGGTCTCGGCCAGCATCACGCTGGTTGCCAGCGTCGTCCCGGAGCGCCGCAGCGGCTTTGCCTTGGGGATGATGCAGGCGGCGGTGATGTTCGGCAACTGCGTTGGCCCCCTGGTCGGCGGTTTGGTGGCCTCCGCCTGGGGTTACCGCGGCGCCTTTCGTGCCGGCGCGGCGGTCCTGCTGATCGGCGGGCTCCTGGTGCTCTTCTTCTGCGAGGAGAACTTCCGCCGCGAGCCGTCGCCGTCGCGGTCGGCAGCCGGTCAGGGCATGCTGCGACTGCTCCTGAGCGCCGGTTTTGTGACGGCCATCGTGGTGCTGGTGGCGGTGCGTCTGAGCAACTCGATTGCCGGGCCGATCTTCCCGCTGCTGGTCCAGGACATCCTCGGTCCGGCCGGCGAGGCCCTGAAAGACCGCACGACGGGGATGGTCATCGGCATCGCCTCGCTGAGCGGCGCCTGCGGAGCCGGCCTGCTGGGGCACTTCGGCGACCGCTGGGGGCACCGGCGCGTGCTGATGGCCAGCGCCTCGCTGGCGGCGCTGACCTCGGTGCTGACCGCTTACGCGCCGAGCCTGGCGGCCCTCTATGGCATCCGCATCGTCTTCGGCTTCGCGGTGGCCGGCATGATGCCGGCGGCGAACGCCTTCATCCGCCAGGCCGCGCCGCGGCACAGCATGGGAAAGGCCTTCGGCTTCGCCGGCTCGATCAGCATGCTGGGCCTGGCCGTCGGGCCCTTCCTGGGCGGCTGGCTGGGCAAGTGCTGCAGCATCCGGGCGCCGTTCCTGGCGACGGCCGTGTGCCAGATCCTGGTGTTCGCGATTGCCATGGTCCTGGTGCGCCAGCCGCAGCGTGCCGCCGAGCCGGTCGCCGTCCCGGGGTGAGTTCGGTACGGAGTTCGGAGTCCTGCAGTCCTGAGTTCCGGCCTTGGGCGTTCTCTTCGCCGGGAGTCGGGCCTCGGGAGTCGGGAGTCCCGGGGGCGGCGGGCGGAGCGCGGAGGAGGCGACGCATGAACGGGCTCAGTCGGGTCAAGTCAGGCGGCGCGGCGGCCCTGGCGGCAGTGGGGCTGGCCGCGGGCGGTGCGGCGGCGGCGCCGTCACCGGCGCCCTTCGAGGTCCAGGTCGAGGCGCAGAGTGTCGTCTGCGCGGTGCCCGAGTACACCCTCACGAACAACGGCTCGGGGATGTTCTGGGGCTCAGGGAGCAGCCAGATCGTGCGTCTCGGCGAGCGTCTGTTTGTCAGCGCCTTCGAGGCGGTGCCCGGCGTGGCGCCGCTGAACAACGCACGCTGGGCGCTCTACGAGAGCACCGCCGACGGCGGCTGGCGGCTCTGCCAGCGTGACGAGGTCGAGCGCACGCGTGAGCCCTGTCCGCTGGGCATCGGCGCCGGTCGCCTGGTGCTCTCAGTGAATCCGACCCTGGTGCCGCCGGTGCTGCTGACACCCGGGGTGGAGGTCAAGCCGAGCGGCGGCCCGGCCCGGCCGGCCTTCCTCGAGTTCGACCCGGCCCGGCCGGAGTTGCCGCCGCGGCCGATGGTGCCGGTCTGGGCCGACGCCCCGCCCTTCACCGACCACTCCTACCGCGCCTTCGCGGCCGACGGGGCGAACGGCGAGTTCATCCTCTTCCAGCAGTCGGCCGGCACGCATACGTGCTGGGCCTTCCTCGACCGCGACCGGCAGTGGCGCACCGGGCGCGTGCTGTGGCCGGCGGCTGAGGACCCGCGCTACTCGGTGCAGGGCGCCCGCAGTCCGGTAAACTACGCCAATGCCATCCTCAGCGGCCGCCGGGCCTGGATGATCGGACAGTCGCCGTACAACATCTGGAACCGCATCGACCCGGCACAGGCCGAGACCTGGGGCCGCAACCGCTGGGGCTGGCGCATGCGCAAGCTGCACTGCGCCTGGACGCCCGACATCACCACGACGCCATTCTCGGAGTGGGTCGTCATCGACGACACCATGGACGACGGCGGTACCATCGGCATGGGCGACTCCTGGCTGGCCCCCGATGGCCGCGTTCACCTGGTCTGGCAGAAGGAGCCCATCCACCCGCGTCTGCGGGACGAGCACTTCCCGGACATCCGGCGCGATTGGCGGATGTTCTATGGCATCCTTGCGGACGGCGTCCTGGTCGAGAAGCACCAGGTCCTGGCGGGTGGCGAGACCTGCGGGCCACTGCGCCCGACCGGGTACATCGGCCACCCGCGGCTGCATGTCACCCCGGACCACGCCCTGTACATCCTCTGCAATCTGGTCGGCACCACCCCCGAGACGCGCGATCAGAGCGGCACCTGGGCACTGCGGGTCGAGCCCGGCGGGCGTTTCTCCGAGCCGGTGCGGGTGCCCCTCGCGGCGCCCCTGGCGGTGCCGTTCTTCACGGCCTCGCCGCGGGCCGGCTGTGCCCTGGCCGAGGCCGTGGATATCCTCAGCGCCGGCAACCGCGACGGCCAGCCGGTGGCGCTCTACACACGCCTGCGCTTCGTGCCGGCGACGCGGCGCCTGCCCTGATGCGACCGCGGGCGGGGTCGCCTTCCGCGGTGGACCAAGGACTCAAGGGACTCAAGGGACTCAAGGGTGGCGCCCGGCACTACTCGGCGCCCTATGCGCCGGCGGGACTCCCCCCGGGAGCGCCACTCTCCCGAGTGGCTCTGCCTCCCGCCTGGGAGCGCCGAGCGTCGGCTTGGCATCCTTCCCGGGCGCCGTGGGCGCCCGGGAGGTCCACGGGCGGCGCCGTGGACCTACTGGCCGGCCGGCTCACAGGGCGGCGAGCATGGCCCGGGCTGTCTGTTCGAAGTACGTCTGCCACTCCGGTGCCAGGAGGCAGTCGCTGTCTTCCTGAGCCCATCCGCGGTTGCGGAGCTGTTCGGCGGTCGGGGCGTAGTAGATGTAGCCGTTGGTGCAGCCGGCCACGAAGGTGAGGGGGTGTGACGAGGCCTGCTTGAGGTTGAGGCCGATCTGCACCGAGAGCTCGCCGGGGAAGGTCAGCAGGACGAAGTCGCCAACGCGGAGGGCGACCACCTCGGCGGTGAGGCTGTCGCTGCCGGCGGCGGCATTCTGGGCCTGATGCATACGCAGCAGGTCGAGGTTGGCCCGGAGGCGGGTCAGCGCCTCCATTGTCTCGAGGTTGGCCTGGTAGGCCTCCACATGGCGGCGGTTGGCGGCGTCGAACCGGGCGAGGTCCTCGCGGCCCTGGGCGCGTTCATGCAGGTAGTGGTGGGCGTCGGCTGACGGAAACTCCGGCCACAGGCGCTGCCTGAGGAGGAGCTTCAGGAAGGCCTTGGCGTTGAGTGTGGTGCCGCGCAGGCTCTGCAGGAGGCGTTCCTGCTCGGCGAGGAGCGCCGCGATGGCGGGCGCGAGGTCGGCGCGCGGCAGGTCGATCTCGCGGGTGGTCAACTGCAACGCCGCATCGGCGCGGCAGGTGATCGCCGGCAGGGCCCGCAGGGTGCTGAGGCCCAGCATGATGCCGAGCGGCTCGGCATCGCGCGGGTGGTCGAAGTCTTTATAGCCGACCGGGTTGATATCGCCGGCGCAGCCCTGGAAGAAGAGCGCCATGGCGCCATGGCCGAGGGCATCCTCGAGCGTCTTGGAGGCGACGCCGACGAGGTCGGCGGTGTTGCCGCCGCCGGGGACGCCCTGGATGGGGTGGCAGGCGATGGTGTAGACGACGGCGAGGGTCCTGCCGTCGAGGCGGTCGAGGCGCAGGATGCCGATTTGCGGGTCGATGGGACCCACCGCCTCGACCCGCGCGTCAGCCGGCAGGGCATAGGCGTGGCGCACGTCGGCCTCGTGGCCATCCTGCAGACGCATCCGGCGGTTCTCCATGATGCGGTCCTCATGGCCGCAACCGGCGCCGGCGCGCACCGGCACCATGGCCTGCCACGCCATACGGATGGCCTCCAGCGTCTGCGGCAGGATGTCCTTGCAGACGACCCCGTGGCAATGGCTGGCGTTGACGACCAGGCGGGCCGCGGCCATGCCGGGCTCGGCGCGGACCGCGGCGCGGAGACGCTCGAGGAAGTCGTTCGGGATCCGACCGATCTCGGCGAGGGCCACGGCGTCGACCGTGACCAGCACCACTACCGTCGCGCCCTGGCGCAGAATCAGGGCCTTGGCCAGGAGCGGGTCGTTCACCGGCCCGGCCTGGTAGTCGGTGATGTCGGCGCGGCCGACCCCGGCCCAGAGGTCGCCGGGACTCGTGGCCGGTTGGGTCGTGGCGGCGCAGTTGGCGGCGGGTGCTGCTGACATCGACTGCTTCACGGAGGCTCCCTTCGCTGCTTCCTGCCGGGCTGACAGTGCGGCTTGCGGGCGCCACGCGCCCGTGGCCGTCGCGCCCTGCAGATCACCCCGCACGGACCTCTCGCCGTCGCGCCCCATCGGTTCCCGACGCCGGGGGCCTGTCTGCCGTGGCTGCCCTTGAGTGTATTCCCGCGTCCGGCCGCGTCAAGCCGGGGGCGCCGTGCGGTCAGGGCTGTCTGAGAGTCCGGTTCCAGCACCCCTTCAGGGTGGCCGGGTGGGCGCTGACGCGATCGTCGATCAGCCCTGCCGCGCGGTGTCGCGGTCCGGCAGGAGTGGCGGTGTCAGCGCAGGGTGTAGAAGGCGATGCCAAGGGGGGGCAGGGCGATGCGGCGCACCTGCGGCCCGAGGGCGGTATCGGCGGCCATGCCGCCGTCGTCGTAGACCCTCTCCACGGCGCGATCCGGAGCCAGGGCGGGGTCAATCCAGAAGACCAGTTCGACGGTCTGCCGACTCATGTTGGTCCAGAGCACGCCGAGGCTGCCGTCGGCGGCCTGCCAGGTCGAGCCGACGGCGGCGGGGAGGGTGACGCGGTGATCGAGGCGGATGAACTCGTTCGTGGTGATCGTCGGCAGGGCGCCATCGACGTAGGGCGGCCGGAGCATCCGCCCGACGCAGAGGAAGGCCGGGAAGCGCTGGCGGACGACGGTCGCGCGTTTGAGGTAGTCGAGGTACTCGGCGTAGTGCGGCTTGTCGGCGTGCTGTTCGCCGATGGCGCCGGTCCAGATGCGTCCGATCTGGTTGCCCATGGCGAGCTGCCAGCCGATGCGCATGGCGGGAATCGGGTCGGACGGGTCCTGGGCGACGAGCAGGGCCGTGCGGCCGTAGGCGGTGACGTAGTCGTGGTAGACTGCCGCGAACAGCGGCACCGCGCCCGGCCAGATTTCGTAGTGGATGAGCTTGTTCGAAACGATGTCATTGAAGCACTCGGCGTTGCCTTCGCCGCAGAGGACGACGTCGGGCCGGACCTCGCGGGCGGCGCGGTAGATACGCTCGACGCGATCATGTTCGGCCTGGACCATATCGCGGGTGACGCCGCGGGGGTGTCCATGGTCGGGGTGGTGGCAGCCCTGCCAGTTGGGGTGTCCGCCGAACTGCGCCTCGGCGCCCTGGTCGAGGTAGATGCCCATGGGCGCGTAGCGCTGGGTCAGCTCCCCGCAGGCCTTGGCGAGGTAGTCCTGCCAGAAGGCGGTCTGGACGCAGGGGTGGGCGGCGTGGCCTTCGTGGAAGGCCTCGCCGTTCTGGCGGCGCATGAGCCACGGGTTGACCTCGTCGCCCTCACCGTCGTTCCAGAGGCGCGTATTCATATAAGGAAAGACGGCCATGGCCTGTGCCTGCAGGCCGGCGACGATGGCCTCGAAGCCGGGCGGGCCCTCCGGGCGGGCCGGGAAGGCATAGCCGGAGGTGTCGGGGCGCTTCTCCCAGGCCGACCAGAAGTACCACTGGATGCCGAGGGTGCCGGCGAGGGCCTCGCGCATCGGCGACAGGAGCGGGAGCACCGTCTCCGGGGCGGCCTTGCGGACGTCGGCGCGGATCATCGCCGTCATCTCCTTGAGCCAGGTCGGGACGTCCTCGCGGCCGGCGAGGGGGCCGGGCCGGGACCACCGCGCCGTGACGGCCCACTCGCGGTAGAGCTGGGTGGCGTCGTACCAATCGCCGGTGAAGCCGCCGAGGACGACCGGGTAGGGCGGCCGGTGCGCGAGGCCGGGCCGGGCGCTGTCGTCGGGGTGGTGGGCGATCTCGAAGAGCAGGACGCCGCGGCGGGACTGCGGCGTGCAGAAGATGAGTTTGGGGTAGAGCGCGTCGTCGTGGGTGGCCAGATAGAGCCCGGCGCCGCGGCGGACGTCCGGGAAGTAGGTATCGCCGGTCTTCTCGTAGTAGGCCGCGAGCTGCATCTGGCCGCGTCCGCCGGGGTAGGGCAGCCCATGCGGTCGGGCTGCGCCGAAGCCGCCGAAGTCGACCTGTCCGGGCGGGGTCTCGATGGCGATGTTGTCGGTAGTGATGTCGGTGTTGACCTGCGGGCCGGCCTTGTCGAGGCCCCAGGCGATCGGGTTGCGCAGGCTGCGGCCCTCGGCGGGCGCGAGGATGATGGTGTCGTCCTCGCCGCTGTCGCCGATGACGCCGAGTTCGAGGGTGGGGAAGCAGGTCTGGAGGATGCCGAAGGTGGTGCTGTGGTTGGTCACCTCGATACGCCAGTCGTCGAGGCCGCCGGTGGCAGCGCCGGGTCGGCAGCGGACGACGACGTCGAGGGTGCTCTGGTCGGGCAGGGCGACGCCCTGCCAGGTCAGGGTCCAGAGGCCGTCCTCGGCGTGGGCTTCGCGGTGCTGTGCCGGGGTGGCGTTGCTGACGCTGACTTGGGCGGCCGGGTCGGCCGGGTTGGCCGTGAGGGCGATGGTCCAGAGCAGAGCGGCATCGGCGCGGTCGGGAACGCGCAGGAAGGCGCGGTCGAGGCCGATGTGGCGCAGCCCGACGAGGCCCATGCCCTCGTCCGGCGCGCTCAGGCGGTACTCCAGCGTCGGCGAGCGCCAGCGCAGGGTGCCCAGGTGCACCGGCGGCGGCACCACGATGCTCAGCGGTCGGTCGAGCCAGTCGGTCTGGGCGCCCGTGCCGCTGCGGCCGGCGCGGACCGCGATCGCCAGACGGCCCCCCGCAGCCAGCCCGATGGCGTCGAGCGGCACGCCCGTCTCGAAGGCGCGGACGGCCTCCTGCTGCTCGACCCGCGGCAGGCCGCGGTTGCCGCTGACATTGCCGACGAGGACCGCCTCCGCGGCGGCGTCCGGATTCCCGTACCACGGGTCGCCGCCGCGGTAGAGGGTGCCCTCCGAACTGGCGCGGGTGCTGACGCGGCGCGACGATACCAGGGCGAACTCGGCGCCGACCTCCTGGCCCTCCGGGCCGACGCGGAAGCCGGTGGCGGCGTCGTGGTCGGTGTCGAGGTAGACGATGACCTGCTCGACGCGGTTCGAGTTGCCGTAGAAATCGCCGTTGCCATCGTCGAGTTCGACGAGGAGGTAGAGCCAGGCCGGGTCGTGCTGGACGGCGACCCCAGTCAGGTCGTGATGCCC
>JAGVUW010000502.1 GCA_019136035.1 Verrucomicrobiota bacterium
CGCCTCGCCGGGGGCAGCCGCCTCGCCGGGGGCAGCCGCATCGCCGGGGGCGACCGTGTCGCCGGCGGCGGCAACGGCCGCCGCCTGGCTGGCCGCCGCGGCCTTGGCCTTGGCGCGGGCCTCTTCGAAGAGCTCGCGGTAGTGCTCGACCTCGTACTCGAGGCAGCACTTGAGGCGTCCGCAGGCGCCGGAGATGTTCGCCGGGTTCAGGGACAGGCCCTGGATCTTCGCCATCTTGACGTTGATGCTGTTGAAGCGCTTGAGGAAGGTCGCGCAGCAGAACGCCCGTCCGCACGGCCCGATGCCGCCCTGGATCGAGGCCTCGTCGCGCACCCCGACCTGGCGCAGTTCGACGCGCATATGGAACTCCTGCGAGAGGTCGCGCAGCAGCTCGCGGAAGTCGATGCGCCCCTCGGCGCTGAACTGGAAGATGGCCAGGCGCCGATCGAACGAGCAGTGCGTGTCGATGAGCTTCATCTGCAGGCCATGCACCACGACGCGCTCACGGGCGCGCTGGTGCATGGTCCGAGAGCGCTCGGCGTTCTCAACGGCGCGCGCCTCGTCCTCGGGCGTAGCCCGGCGCATGATCTCGGGGACGTGCTGTCCCTCGATGTGGCGGCCCCGCGAGGACTGGTCGCGGCTGCGCTCCAGGGTCGCCAGGTCGACGGTGGCGTCATTGGCGCAGGCGACGACGCGGGCGTAGTCCTGATAGCGGTCGCAGCGCACGATCACGTGGTCGTCCCGGTGGATCTCCAGCTCGGCATCGCCGACGCATTCGTACTCCAGGCCCTGAGTGACGGCAACTCGGTACAGATATTTCATGCGGCTGTGGCCCTGATTGCAGTGGCTATTGAAAACGCGGCGAGGCGTGCCGACCGGATTACCCATCGGCCGACTGACGCCGCCGCGACGATGGGCTACCATAGCGCGCCTTTGGCAGATTGGGAAACACACCGCGTCCGTGCCGTCCGCCGGCAGCGCGGGTCTGCCGCGACGACGCCCTGCACGCCGGCCCGCCGCGCCCGCGCCGATCCCGGCGGGCAATCGCCAGGGCTGTCTGAGAGTCCGGTTCTGGCACCCCTTACAGGGTGCATCGGGCGTGGTTTCGCGTTTCCGGGGGTCGTGCTCTCGCGCGACCCCCGGCTACGATCTGGCACCCCTTCAGGGTGACCTGGTGAGCGCTGACGCGATCTCCAAACAGCCATGGGCAATCGCCAGGAGGGGTACGCACAATCCGTCGGAGACACTACATTGCCTGCCGTCCGGACCTACTGACTCAGGCGCCCGGCGCCTTCCCATTGCAGAGGCTTGACGCATGCTGTCTGATCGCGATTACATGAGGCCGGGAGGCCAGAGGATGGTGTGGGGACGCCCGGCGTCCTCGGTGGTCAGCCCCATGATCTGGGCGAATGTGGTGATCTTCCTGGTCACCGGCCTGGGCCGACATGCCCCGGGCAGCCCCAACGCCTTCTTCGAACTCCTGCACCTCCACCCCTACTACCTCCGGGACCTGGAACTCTGGCGCCTCGGGACCTACATGTTCGTCCACGGCGGCGCCATGCACCTGTTCTTCAACATGTGGGGCCTGCACCTCTTCGGCCGCCTGGTCGAAGAGCGCCTGGGCCCGCAGCGCTTCCTGCGGCTATACTTCATCAGCGGCGTCCTGGGTGGCCTGGCCTGGACCCTGGCCAACTGGTGGGGACCGGTGCTCGTGGCCCTGGATGCGCGCGCCCTCACCGACAGCATCCGCCAGCAGCTCCAGAGCGGCGGCATCGAACTCGTCCGCAGCCAGGGCGAGCTGCTGGCCTACGGCTCGGCCGCGGGCCTGCAGGCGGTGCGCGGCCTGCGCGTGCTGCACGCCTACAGCGGCGTCGTCGGCGCCAGCGGCGCCGTCTTCGGCGTCATGATGGCCGCCGCCATGACCGCGCCAAATCTGCGCATCATGCTCCTGATTCCGCCGGTGCCGATGAAGCTGAAGACCTTCGTGGCCGTCTACGCCTTCATCGAGATCGCCCTGGCCTGGTCCGCGGCGGCCGGCCACAGCGCCTCGAGGGTGGCGCACCTGGCCCACCTCGGCGGCCTGGCGGGCGCCTTCCTCTATATGAAACACCTCGGCCACAGCAGCCCGTGGGACCTCTTCCGCGGACACCTCGCGGCATGGCGCTACCGCCGTGCCCGGCAACGCTTCCAGAAGCTCTCGGGTGACGCCGACGGCAGCGCCGGCAGCGCCGGCGGCGCCCCGCCCAGCCTCGAGGTCGATCGCATCCTCGACAAGATCGGCCGCTACGGCATCCAGAGCCTCACCGAGGACGAGCGCCGGACCCTCCAGGAGGCCGGACAGCGCCTGCGCGGCGGCGGCCGCTGAGGCAGCCCGCCGGCACGGGCCGGGCGGCGCCCGAGCCTGGAGCCGCGACACCGCGCCGCATCCCCCGCGAAGGCCGCCGCGCGCCATGCGATGCCGCTCAGGCCCTCCCGCGGGGGCCGTAGAGGATCTCATTCAGGCGCAGACTCGGCGCCGGCAGTGTCGCACCGGCGAGGAAGCGCTCGACCAACTCGACCGCCTGCGCCAGGTCGCCGCCCGGCAGCCAATGGATGGGGGTCCCCTCCCGCTCGATCTTGCGCAGCCAGGCGTCCTGCGCCTTGCAGAAACGCCGGATCCGCGCCAGGAGCGTCTCGCGCATCCCCTGCAGGTCCACCTCGCCCTGGAGATACTGCGACACATGCCGGTACTCCAGGCCGAACCAGGCCAGGCGCTCCCAGGAGAGGCCGGCGGCATGGAGCCGTGCGACCTCGTCGATTAGGCCGGCCTGCAGGCGGGCGTCCAGGCGGGCGGCAATGCGCGCATGGACCTCGGCCCGCGGGTAGTACGGCCCGATCAGCAGCGGCCGGAGCGTCAGCCGCTCGGCCGGCGGCGGGCCGGCGGGCGGCTCCGCGGCGCGGCTGCGGGCAATCTCGACAGCGCGAACCAGGCGGCGGCGCTGATGGATGTCGACCCGTGCCGCCAGGTCCGGCGCCTCGCGCTGCAGGGTCGCCAGCAGTTCGGCATCGGAGAGGCCCGCGAGGTCCTCGCGGAGGGCTTCGGAGGGCGCCGTGCCCTCGAGGGCATAGCCATGGATCAGGGCGTGAATGTACAGCCCGCTGCCGCCGGCAATCACCGGCAGGCACCCCCGCCCGGCGACGTCGCGCAGCGCGGCCTGGGCATCGGCGACGAAGCGGAACAGGTGGTAGGGCTCGGCTGGATCGACGATGTCGATGAGGTGCACCGGCACGCGCTCGGCGCCGACGCCGTACTCCTCGAGGTCCTTGCCGGTACCGAGGTCCAGGCCGCGGTAGACCTGGCGCGAGTCGGCGCTGATCACCTCACCGCGAAAACGCCGTGCCAGGGCCACCGCCAGGCGTGTCTTGCCGGTCGCCGTCGGGCCGACCGCGACCACGCAGGGCAGCCCCGCCGGAGCCCCGCCAGCACCCCCGGCAGAGCTCACGGTGCCGCCTCGACCGGTGCCACCGGCTCCACGGGTACCACCGGCAACGCCCCCTCGAGCGGCACCAGCGTCACCTCAACCTGCGCCGGCGTGATCGACTCGACCACGACCTCGGCCTGACGCTCCAGCCAGACCTGGACCGGTCGGCGGTAGCGCCCCGGGCTGGTGATGGCATTGACGTCCAGGAAGGGGGTCGCAGACAGCTCACTCAAGGCGTCCACGACCGCCTTCGGGCCGCGCAGGGTGATCGTGATGTCAGGCAGAACGCCCTCCAGACGCAGGCCGCCACCCGGCGCCACGAGCAGCGCCAGGTCGACACCATGCAGCGTCCGCGAGACACTCGGACGGTCCACCATGACCGTGACGCGGACGCTGTCGGGGCCCTGGATATCAGGATCGGCGAGGACGAGCTTGGCACTCTCCTCAAAGGTCTGCACAACGGTATCATTCAGCAGGATCGGCTCGGTGTCGACCGCCTTGATGTCGAGGAGCTTGCGACTGGGGCCACGCAACGTGATCTCGCTCGGCTCGACGGCGGTCTGCACGACCCGGTAGCCATCCTTGAGCGCCCCGGCCGTGACGACGTTGACCTTGACCCCGCGTTTGCTGACCAGGCGGTCGATCTCCAGCTCGATGCGGTCCGGCCGGATCGCGATGACCTTCGTGCCCAGCGGGCGACGCCTGACGTTGGCTTTGGGCGTGAGGCCCACGGCGTAGTAGTAGACGCCCTCATGAATGTTGGATGGGAGATGCACCTCGAGCGTGATGTCCTGGCTGCTGAGCTTCTCGAGACTCCGGCTCGAGCCGCTCAGCGTGACCTCGACCGTCGGCGCCGGCTTGCGCAGGACCATGACCGTCGAGTCGAGGTACACATTGACCGGCACATTGGGCAGCGTGACCTCGGGATACTCCAGCTTCGAGGACACCGAGAGCCAGATCATGATGGCCAGCGCCAGGGCCACCGCCTTGCGCAGGAAGTCGTCGACCAGCCAGCTTGGGAGTCGGACCCGCATCGCTCAGCCCTCCCCGGCGGTGCTGACGGTGGCCTCGGCCTCCGGCGGCGCGGCGCCCAGGGCGCCCAGCAGGCCGGCGCGGCGGCCGCGGCGGCGCTTGACCAGGTAGTTGGTCAGGTGGCGCTTGAGGCGCTCACGCGAGACGCCGCGCGTCAGTCGTCCGCCGCGGGCCAGACTGACAGCACCGGCTTCCTCGGAGACGATGATCACCACCGCGTCCGTCTCCTCGCTCAGGCCGACGCCGGCGCGGTGACGCGTCCCCAGGGTCTTGCCGAGGTCGGGGTTCTGCGAGAGGGGGAAGATGCATCCGGCGGCCACGAGCTGGTCACGGGAGATAATCACCCCGCCGTCGTGCAGCGGCGTGTTCGGGAAGAAGATCGTGCTCAGGAGCTTGCTCGAGACCATCGCCCCGACCGGCGTGCCGGTCACCACATAGCTGCGCAGGCCGATCGACTGCTCAACCGCAATCAGGGCGCCGATACGGCGGTCCGCCAGGAAGTAGGTCGCGTCCAGGAGGGTGTTGATCAGCGCCGCCGAGACCGCCTCGTCACGCCGCGCCCCGAGCAGGCTCGGCCGTCGGCCGAGCTCGCTGAGGGCGCCGCGGACCTCGGGCTGGAAGACCACCAGCGCGATCAGGCCCAGGACCGCCCACAGGTTGGTCACCAGCCAGCGGATCACACCGAGGTCGAGGAGGACCGCCAGACCAAAGAGCGTCAGGCCGAGCATCGTGATGCCCGCCAGGATGGCCACGGCACGCGTGCCGCGCACATACTGCATGGCGAAGTACAGCAGCAGGGCCAGAAGGCCGACCTCCACCGCGATCTTGAGCCAGGACTGTATGTGCGCGAAGGTGATGTCCGGCATGACGACTGGCCACCTCGACTGGCAGGCACGCCCGCCGGCGGCACCGCCCGCCGCGGCACGCCTATGGGCCTGCGAACGGTGGACTATACCATCCCCCTCGGGCCTTGTCACGACACCGGCGCCCGCCATCGCAGGGCGGTGTGAAGACCACCCTCCGGCGGCCATCCCCGCAGGAACGCTCGCGCCGCCTGTATCGCCGCCGCACAACAGCGCGCTATAGTGGCACCGACAAGAGCGCCCCCCGCGTCGCGACGGAGGGTTCGAGAACGACGCCAGCGCCCCGCCCCGGACCTGACGGAGACCGACCATGAAACAGGCCAGAATGATCCGGACCCTCGACGACCTCCGCGGCCTCCTCGATGGCATCGCCGAGATCGACGGGGACCGCATCCGCGCCCTGGTGACCTTCAGCTACCGCGCCGGCCGCGGCACCGGCCAATGCCAGGCAGGCGACATCATCGACGACGGCAAGACGATCCGCAACGGCGCCCTCGTGAAGGTGCGGGCGCAGAGCCGCCTGGGCAAGCTCCTGAGCAGCCAGGGCCGCATCGCCGTGGCCGCCCCCGCGCCCCGCGCGGCGCACCGCGCCAGCGCCGCCGCCGGCACCGCCGCTGGACTGCCGACCCTCGCCGAACTCAGCTCGACCGCGTGGTGGCTCAGAAACTACGGCAGCGCCCTCTCGGAAGCGTCCTACGGACGCCTCAAGGATACCATCCTGGCCCTGAGCGGAAAGCTCCAGGAACGTTGGCAGGCCGACCGGGTCCGCCAACGTCTTGCCGATCTGACCCGCCTCAGCGATCAGGACCTCCTCGACCTGAGCGCCCGCATCGAGGCCCTGCGGCAGTCCTGAGGGCCGGCCCGGCCCGGCGTGATCGGGAGGAGTCCCATGATCAAGGCGTTCGGCGGTTCCTGGCTGGCCGCGTCATCGCTGGCGGCCCTGGCGGCCGGTGCGGCGGTGCCGGTGTCTCACCCGGTCTTCCCCGCCGTGCCGATGAGTGCGGCGCAGCGCACCGAGGCGCGCGCGGCCGTGGCGGCGGTCCTGGCCATGAGCCCGGCCGAGATCGACCGCTGGATCGTGCTCAAGAGCAGCTTCGACATGGTCGCCTGCCCGCACTGCGAGTGGCCGGGCGGCCGGCGCGACCGCAAGGACTACTGGCGCTGGAGCCCGGACCGACCGGACGAGCTGCACTGCACGCACTGCGGCATCACCTACCCCGACCCGCGCTACCCGCTCTCGGCCGTGCAGGAGACCCCGACCGGCCAGGTGCAGCGCTTCGCCTACTACCCTGGCAAGGACGGCTACCGCTACTACCTGGAAGGCCGTCTGGACAACCTGCGCAAGCAGCACCTCGAGGGCCAGGTCGTCCGACTGGCGCGGCTCTACGCCGCCACCGGCGAGGCGGCCTGCGCCCGTCAGGCCGGCGCCATCCTCGAGCGCTTCGCGCGCGCCTATCCGCACTACAACCCGCAGATCTCGCGCTGCCCCGGCAGCCCGCGGCTCCTGGAGATGCCGATCCTGCCGGCCGCCGAGGACGGCCTCGTCACGGTGCCGCCCTTCGGCAAGGGCACCCCCGGCCGCGACGACGGCGCCTACTACCCCTACTGGTCCAATCGCCGTGGCGACGGCTGGAACGGCTGGTTCTACTCCGAGATGCCCATCGGCCTCGCCTATGCCTACGACGCCATCGCCGCCAGCCCCGAGCTGGACCGCCTGAGCGAGGAACTCGGCCGCGACGTGCGTGCGGCCATCTGCGGCTTCCTGCGCGACACTGCCAACTACGCCCGCAGCTTCCCGCCCTATGCCGGCAACATGGACCCGAGCCTCATTCAGGGCTTCGCCGTCATCGGCCGCGTCATCGGCGAGCCCGAACTCGTGCACGACGCCCTGCGACGGCTGCAACTCGTCCTTGACCTTCGCTTCTACCCGGATGGCAACTGGGAAGAGGGCGCGCCATCGTACCACGCTCAGACGGTCGCCGGGCTGCGCGCGGCGGTGCAGGGCCCGCTCAAGGGCTACTCCGACCCGCCCGGCTATGTCGGCCGCGACGACGGCAGGCACCTCGAGAATCTGGACATCGAGCGGGAACTCCCCTGGCTCGGCGAGACCGCGCGAGCCCTCGAGGCCATGACCCTGCCCAACGGCGCCCACGTTGGCAGCCACGACACCTGGTCGCCCACCACCAACGGCCGGGAGCTGCGGAAGCCGCCCGCCGCCGCGATGCCATCGCATCTGCACTGGGGCATGGGCCACGCCATCCTGGGCACCGGCCAGCAGGACACCGGCACCCAGGCGCACCTGCACTTCAGCGGCGGCTACGGCCACCAGCACGCCGACACACTCAACCTCATCCTCTTCGCCAAAGGCCAGGAGGTCGTCGCCGACCTCGGCTATACCCACACCGTCCTGGCGCCCTACGTCCGGGGCTCGCTGGCGCATAACCTGGTCGTCGTCGATGAGACCGACCAGCGCTCGGGCGGCACCACGCCGCCCGCCGACGGCCGCCTCATCGCCAGCGCCCGCCTGGGCCGGGCGGTCCATTTCATCGAGGCCGATGGCGAGGGCGCCTACCCAGACCGCACCCGCCTCTACCGCCGCGCCGTCGCGCTCGTCGCCGGACCCGGCAGCCAGGACTATGTCATCGATGTCTTCCGCGTCGACGGCGGCCGCCGCCACGACTGGATCCTGCACGGCTCGGCGGATGCCGACATGAGCCTCCACACCGCCCTGCCCTCCCAGCCGCACCCGGACGGCCTCCTGCCTCCGGGCAAGACCTTCACACTCTGGCCCAACGAGTACGGCCAGAACCGGCAGGGCGACACCAACCTCTCCTATGGCCTCTTCCGGAATCTCGCCCGCGGCACCGCCGCCGACACCGTGGCGGTCACCATGGCCACCGCCGACGGCGTCGGGGTCGCCACCACCCTTCTCGGCCTGGCCGGCGCCACCGTGTTCACTGGTGCGCTGCCGTCGATGCGGCGCGCCCGCGAGGACAGCTCGCGCGTCCTCGACTACTGGAGGCCGGCGTGGATGGTCCGCCGCGACGGCGACGACCTGCAGTCGGTCTTCGCCGCGGTGCACCAGCCCATCGATGCCGCGACGCGCCGCCTGCAGGCGCAGCGCCTGGAGGCGGCCAGCGACGACGCCCTCGCGGTGGCCATCCGGGTCGAGGGCGACGGCTTCACGGATATCCACCTCTGCGGCACCGGTCCGACGACGCGGTGGCATCTCCCCGCACTGGCCCTGGAGGCGGTCGGGCGCTACGCCTTCGTGCGCCTCGTCGAGGGCCGCCTCGAGGTCATGGGCCTCGCCGACGGCGCCGCCCTCACCTGCCGCGGCCAGGCCCTCGACGTCCGACCGGGCCAGGTCGCGGAAGTCCAGAGCACGCGCGCCGACGAACAGCACCCCGACCGCTGGGCGCTCGTCGTCCGCGAACGCCTCACGCCGCGACCGGCCGACCCCGAGGAACGCGTCGTCGTACGCTTCGCCGACGGCATGACCTACGGCCTGCACCTGACCGCCATCGCCGCCGAGGGCGAGGACACGGCCCTGCGCCTGGCGCACCGGCCCGGCTTCACCATCGCCCCCGATGGCACCACCCGCATGACCCACCACCCGCGACGCACCACCCCGACGCGACCCGAATGCACCCTCCCCGGCGGCGGCGTCTGGGAACGACACCCCGAGACCGCGCCGCCGACCCCCTCCAACCCGAGCCGGTAGTGGCCCTGCGACACAGCCCGCCAACAACAGAAATCCCCAAGGACTTCATCCCGAAATCCTTGGGGAATCCATGCTTCTGATGGAGC
>JAGVUW010000077.1 GCA_019136035.1 Verrucomicrobiota bacterium
CGGCTACACCGCGGGTCGTTTCAGCTTCAACGTCAAGGGCGGCCGCTGTGAGGAGTGCCGTGGCGACGGCCTGAAGAAGATCGAGATGCAGTTCCTGCCGGATGTCTACGTCCGCTGCGAGGCCTGCCAGGGCCGGCGTTACAACCAGGAGACCCTGAATGTGCGCTATCGCGGCCGCTCGATTGCCGATGTCCTGGACATGACCATCGCCGATGGCCATGACCTCTTCGCGGCGGTGCCGCGTCTGAAGCGCCAGCTCGGGACGCTCTGCGAGGTCGGCCTGGGCTACCTGCGGCTGGGTCAGGCCGCCACGACTCTCTCCGGCGGCGAGGCCCAGCGCGTCAAGCTGGCGGCGGAACTGGCACGGCACCCCAACGGGCACACCCTGTACATCCTCGACGAGCCGACCACCGGGCTGCACCTGGCCGACGTTGAGAACCTCATGGGCATCCTGATGCGTCTGCGCGACCAGGGCAACACGGTCCTGGTCATCGAGCATCACCTCGACGTGATCAAGGCCGCGGACCACGTCCTGGACCTCGGCCCCGAGGGCGGCGAGGCCGGCGGCAGGATCGTCGCCGAGGGCACGCCCGAGGCCATTGCGGCCTGCCCGGCGTCGCACACGGGGCGCTTCCTGCGGCCCCTTCTCGGCCTGGACTGAGCCGGCAGCGGCGACGCCGCCGCGTTCAGCGCACCAGGCTCGCCAGCCGCAGGACAGTGCCCTCCGGCCAGATCAGCAGCGCGGCTACGGCCAGGAGGTAGGCCGGGAGGTAGTAGAGGGCGCCGCGGAAGGCCGTCGCCACACTCACATCGCGCGCCGTCCCGGCCACCACGAAGCAGCAGACGCCGACCGGCGGTGTAATCGCGCCGAGGGTAGTCACCAGGCAGACCACCTGGCCGAACCAGATCGGGTCGTAGCCCAGGCGCGTCACCAGGGGCATGAAGATCGGCAGCGAGACCAGCAGGAAGGCCAGCGAGTCCATGACACAGCCGCCGAGGATGTAGACTCCGAGCATCGCCATCAGGATCAGCGGCCCGGGGAGGTCCAGCCCGCCGATGGTCTCGGCCACCACGAAGGGCAGGCGGGTCAGGGTCAGGAAACGCCCGAAGATGACAGCGCCGGCCATGATCATGAAGACCATGCAGGAGATGCGGAGGGTATCGCGCAGGGCCATGGTGAAGAGCCGCCAGGTCAGTCGTCGCCGCAGGATGCAGACGCCCAGGCCGAGGAGGGCGCTCACCCCGGCGGCCTCGGTCGGGGTGACCTTGCCGGAGAACATGGCCGCCATGACGACGGTGAAGAGCACCGCCACGTCGAGGGCCTTCGGCAGGGCCGCGAACTTCTCGCGCCAGGTGCTGGCGGCGCCGCCGGGGCCCCACTCGGGGTGGCGCCGGCAGAGGATGAGGACGGTCGCCACGAAGCCGAGCACCAGGAGCACGCTGGGCACCAGGCTGCCGGCGAAGAGCTTGCCGATGCTCTGGCCGGTGTGCAGGCCGTAGACGACGAGGACCAGGCTCGGCGGGATGACCACGCCGAGGGTGCTGCCGGCGGCGACGGCGCCGGCCTTCAGGGCCGGGTGGTAGCCGGCCCGCTGCATCGGCGGGATGGCCACCGCACTCATGGTCGCGGCGGTGGCGGTGTTCGACCCGCAGATCGCCGCAAAGCCCGCCGAGGCCAGGACCGTGGTGACCGCCAGGCCGCCGCGACGATGACCGAACCAGCGTTCGGCGGCGCGGAAGAGGTCCTCGCTGTAGCCGGCGTAGTGCACGACCTCGCCGAGCAGGATGAACAGCGGTATGACCGTCAGGCCGTAGTTCGAGAACAATGCCCAGAACTCGGCCCCCACGGCGGTGTTGGCGAGGGTGCCGCCGAGGCTCGGCGTGCGCAGCGCCGCGATGCCCAGGAAGCCGACCAGGGCCATGGCGAAGCCCGGCGTGACGTTAAGCAGGAGGATGGCGCCCAGCATGACGCCAATACCGATCAGGCCCAGCAGCGTGGCATCCATGCCTGTGCGCCTCTCAGCGACTCACCGGCGCCGGCAGGACCGCGCGCAGGGCAGATGACAGCAGACTCAGCGACAGCAGCGCAAAGCCGCCAGCCACACAGAAGATGAACGGGTGGTAGATCATCTTGAGGGTCTCGGAGACCTCGCCGGTCGAGCGCACGGTCAGGCCGCGACAGCCGACCTGGTAGGCGATCACCGCGAAGAACAGCGCGAAGAGCACCGCGTTGCCCAGGAGCATCGCCGACCGGGCACGCTCGGGCAGGCGGACCGTGAAGAGCTCCACGGTGATATTGCCGCCGCTGCGCTGCGTCTCGGCCAGGGCGAAGGCCACCGCCAGGGCGCCGCAGTAGCCCGCCAGCTCGTAGACCGCGCCCAGCGGCAGGCCCGCCAGGCGCATGACCACGTTGGCGCCGGTCAGGGCCATCAGGGCCACCAGTGCCAGGGCGCTGACGACCAGGCCTGTCCGGCAGAGGATCTCGTCGATACGTCGTACTGCCTGTCCCATCTCGTCACCTCGTCCGAAGCGCGCTCACGGCGCCGCGCTGCTGTACTTGGTCTGGAACTCGCGGAGGTCGCGGATGATCGCCTCGCCGGGCAGCCCGGCCGCCGTCACCCGCGTGATGTAGTCGGTCACCATCGGCTCGAGGAGCGTCCGGACCTGCTCCATGTCGGCCGCGCTCAAGGCGCTGGTGCGGTGCTTCTGTGTCGACGCGGCCCAGGCCAGAGCCTCCTGGACATGCTCGTCGACGTAGCGGCCGGTCCACTCGGCCTGCTCGCGGTAGAGGCCGTCGATGACCTCGCGCACCGCCAGGGGCAGGGCGTCGTAGCGGTCCCGGTTCATCACCACCGCGAAGCTGATGACATTCAGGTCGAGGTCGAGGGCGTACGGGCAGTAGGCCGCGTAGTTCATGTCCTTGAGGACCTCCATGCTGGAGACGATCCCCTTGACGACGCCCTTCTGGATGGCCTCGGGCGCCTCCGACTGCGGCATCGCCACCGGCACCGCACCGAGACGCCGCATGACCTCGGCGCCGGTGCCCGAGACCCGCAGCTCCATGCCCTTCAGCCCGGCCAGGCCGGTGACCTCACGCGAGGACATCACCGTCGCCGGCGGACAGGTGAACACGGTCAGGACCTTCACCTTCTCGAACTCCGCAGGCTGGTACTTCTCAATCAGGTCACAGAGGACCATCGACGCGGTCCGGGCGTCGGCAAAGAAATGCGGCAGGTCCACCGCCTCGCTCACCGGGAAACGCCCGGGCTGGTAACTCATGGCGAAGTTGCCGATGTCGGCCGTGCCGCTGACCACGGCGTCGAACATCTCCTTGGCACCCACCAGCGTTCCGCCGGGGAAGGTCTGGACCTTGACCTGACCGCCGCTGCGCTGCTCGACTTCGCGCGCCCAGCGCTCCATCTGCACACAGGGAAACGTCGACGGCGGCGGGAAGTTCGCATAGGTCAGCGTGACGACCTTGTCTTCGGCCGGCCGGCCGGCCTTGCCGCCCTCGCGGCAGCCGGCGCCGATGAGCGCCGCCGCCAGTCCCAGACACAGCCCGATCCGTGATCCTGTCGTCTTCATGCCTGACCTCATCCTCCGCGCCCCGCCTCTTGGACCCACACCGCTCGCCACCCCGCGGCCGTTGTTCTACTGTAGCGAAACATAGAGGCGCCGGCGGGGCTTGTCCAGCCCGATCGGGCGGCCATCACGAAAAAAAGCGGCGGCACTCCCGGCCGCCGCGCCCCTGCGGCGACGCCGCGGGAGCCTCCGCCCTGCCTCGGCGCGCCGGTGTTCCCGCTGCCGGGCGGCCTACGTCGGCAGGCTCCAGGGTGGGCGGAAGGCCCGGCCGAGCATGGCGGTGGCCTCGGGATCGTCGACGACGCGCTCGTTGTCGGCATCCCACACGAGGGGCCTGCCGAGGCGGTACGAGATGCAGGCGAGGAACATCGGTGTGATCATGGGGACGACGTAGTCGAGGTGGCTGTCGGGGAGTTGCCGGGTGCGGATGCAGTCGAGGAAGTTGCGGTGGTGTCCGGGTGAGCGGGGCAGGGTGCGCGGCACCTCGGGGAGGTCGTCGCGTTCCTGGCCATCGAGGAGGATGGTGCGGCTGGTGTAGTCGGCCACGAGGGCGCCGCGGCTGCCGACGAAGCGGGCGCCGATGGCGCGTCCGGCGGCGCCGGGGAAGGCTGGCGTGCGTGAGGTCCAGGTGAGGCGCAGGCCGGGGAAGTCGATCACGGCATCGAGCCAGCCGGCGGTCTCGGCCATGCCGGCGGGCGGCCTGGCGCCGTGGGCGCGGACGCGCTGCGGCGCCGCGTGCAGGTCGAGGGCCCAGAAGGCCAGGTCCGCGATGTGGCACCAGAAGTCGGCGAAGGTGCCGCCGGAGTAGTCCCAGAAGTGCCGGAAGAGCCGGTGGACGCGGTTGGGGTTGTAGGGCCGCCAGGGAGCGGGTCCGAGCCAGAGGTCCCAGTTCAGCCCGGCCGGCGGGGCGCCGTCCGGCACCTCGGGGATCTCGGGCGAGCCTGGTTCGCGCCAGAGGTTGACCTCGCGGATGTCGCCGAGGACCCCCGAGCGCACGATCTCGACGACGCGGTGGTAGTTCTCCTGGGCGTGGATCTGGGTGCCGAGCTGGAAGACGCGGCCGTGGCGGCGGCAGGCGTCCTGCATGGCGCGGGCCTCGGCGTAGGTCTGCGCCACCGGCTTTTCGCCGTAGACGTCCTTGCCGGCGGCGAAGGCGTGCATGGCGACGAGGGCGTGCCAGTGGTCGGGGGTGGAGTTGACGACGGCGTCGATATCGGGGCGTCGGAGGAGTTCGCGGAAGTCCTCATGGAGTCCGGCCGGGGTGTCGGCGGGCCGCAGGGTCGCGAGGCCCTTTGCGGCGGCCTGGAGGCGGTCGTGGTCGACGTCGCAGAGGGCGGCGATGGTGACATCGGGCTGCCGGGCGAAGGCGGCCAGGGTGTCGTTGCCCTTGATGCCGAGGCCGATGAAGCCGAGGCGGATGCGGTCCTGGGCGGCCTTGGGCGGCTCCTGAGGCGTTGCGGTGGTGTCGGTGCTGCGCATGGTGACGGTGGCTCCTCGGTGGTTCCGGGACCCTCAGCCTGGCCTATTCACGCGCCGTAGGGCGGCTCGTGAATAGGCCACCCTTCGGGCTTCGACGCGAGGCACTTGCGGCCTCTTGCTCAGGGCTAACCTTGAGCAAGCGACGCAACGCGACGCGCGTCGAAACTTGCGCCACAATGCATGGCGGCGCAAGTGGATTGTGAGCGAAGCACCCGCGCTTCGCGAATAATCCAGGTCAGAAGTACCAATGCCAGGTCAGCCCGGCCGCGGGCTGGTTGTCGCCGCGGCCATGGTGCAGGCTCAGTCGTGCGCTCAGGGCGTGGTTGGTGCCGACCTGCCAGCGCTGGGCCAGCCAGACCTCGATATCGCTATGCCGGTCGCCCAGCATGAAGTGCAGGGCCCGCCCGGCGAGGTGGAGTCGGCAGGCGGGCGTGAGCTGATGGTAGATACCGGCGGCGGCGCCGGCGCCGAGGGCCCAGCCGCCGTCGAGGCGGCCGGCCAGGATCTCGGTCTCGGCCATGGCGTAGGCCAGGGTCGACTCGGTGGGGGTCCAGGCCAGGCCGACGCCGGGGCTGCCGTAGGCCGCGAGGATGTCGTCGCCAGGGCGCTCGAGGGAGACGCGCCGCAGGCCTGCGTCGGCCTTCCACGAGGTCGGTGCGAAGAAGCGGTCGCGCGGCGCCAGCGACTGCACGCGGACGGCATCGAGGCGGTAGAGCTCCGGCTCGTCCTCGCCTTCATAGCGTCGTGCGGCGACGTTGCAGAACTCGATCTGTGAGCCGGCGAGGTAGCCGAGTCCGGGGTCGAGTTCGTCGTGGTACGCCGGTCGCCAGGCCAGTTCAGCGTAGGCGTGGCCGTCGAGGCTGCCGGCGCCGAGGCTGAGGCGCATCGAGCGGTGGCCGTAGTCGGGCGGCGTCGGCGTCGGCGGCTCCGGCATGGGCACGGCGGCGGGCAGGCGGCTGCGGGCGCGCAGGATGGCGAGGTAGCGCGGCGTGTACTCCGCCTGGGTGAGGCGGCGGCTGTGGTAGCGCAGGCGCAGCTCGGCGGCGGCGACATCCAGGCAGCGCGCCTGCGCCTCGGCCGGCCAGGGCGTCGCCACGACAGCCGCGGGCTCGGCTGTGCCGCGGCAGATGGCCTGCGCCAGGTCGAGCTGGGCGTCGTCGAGGGCCTCGGCCAGGCGGTAGAGCTGCGCGGCGCGGCTGGGCCGGCAGGTCGAGGTCGTGATCAGGCCGGCGGCACGCACCAGCCGGACCGTATCGAGCGGTATGACCCAGGGCCGCGCCTGGCGGTGCAGTCGCAGGCCGGGCCGGGCGGCGTCGAGGAGGAAGAGCAGGTTGTACGAGCAGTTCTCGTCGAAGAAGAAGTAGCGCGAGGCGGTGTTGCGGATCTCCCAGACGTGCAGCATCAGCCGCCGCACCTCGGCTGGCGTCAGGTCGAGGCCGTACTCCCAGATGTCGCGCTGGTCGATGGCGTTGTACTGCTCGACCTTGGCGTAGTAGGGCACCACGGTGTAGCGGCCGTCGTAGAGGCCGAAGATGCCCTTGAAGGC
>JAGVUW010000289.1 GCA_019136035.1 Verrucomicrobiota bacterium
GCGTCCGCCGGGGGCGACGGCCAGGACGGGGCCGCCGCTGTCGAGCTGGTGTTGCCGGCGCAGCCGGCGGGCTTCGCGGGCGCTGTCGTGGGGTCGCACCAGCTCGGGCATGGTAGCGCTGGCCGCCAGGCCGAGGGCCGACTGCACGAGGAAGACATTCCGGTCGATGGCGTGGCGCAGGTTGGCCGGCACGGCCACCCGCTCGGTGTAGAAGAACCCGGCGCCCTCGCGGGCATTCTGGAAGCCGATGCGCCGTGGGGCGCCGCTGGCGAAGGTGATGAGGCCGCTGCGGAAGAGGCCCTGGAAGTCGATGGCCACATCGACGTGCTGCTGGCGCAGCTCGCCGAAGAAGCCGATCAGTTCGTGCCAGTGGCGGACGCGGCCCCAGCGCTGGCGGCGGAAGGGCATGACCTCGTCGAGGCCGGGGTAGAGGGCGACGAAGCCGGCCAGGGAGTCATTGACGACCCAGGACAGGCTCGCCTCGGGGAAGGACTGCCGGAGCAGATGCACGGCCGGCAGGGTATGCACCAGATCGCCGAGGCTGCTGGGTTTGACGATCAGGATGTTCACGAGGGCTCGTCGTTTGCGCCGCGCCGGCCGCCGCCGTGGCGCCTGCGGCTCTCAGCGCCCGACGCCGAGGCGCTGGGCGAGGCGCTCGGGCAGGCCGGCGGCGAGGATCTTCTGCTGCGCCGTGGCGATGGGGCGAGGCGCTCGGGCAGGCCGGCGGCGAGGATCTTCTGCTGCGCCGTGGCGATGTCGTACTCGACCCGATGGAGCTGCACCAGCCGGTCGTCCGGCGAGAAGGTCACAAAGGCGGCCCGCGGGTCGCCGTCGCGGGGTTGGCCGACACTGCCGACATTGATGAGGTACTTATGGTTGGCCTGAAGGCGGATCTCGTCGTAGCGACCGCCGCTGACGGTGCCATACTTCTCGAAGGCCAGCGGCACGTGGGTATGGCCGAAGAAGCAGACCTGGGTGAACTGGTAGCCGAGGCAGACCTCGGCGCTGTACTTATCGAAGACATAGCCCCACATATGGGGCATATCCAAGGTGGCGTGCACGAGGGTGAGCCGTGAACCGACGGTCTGCCGGTACGGCAACGCCGCCAGCCAGAGGCGCTGGTCCTCGCGGAGCTGCTCGCGGGTCCACTCGATGGCGCGCGCCGCCTGGGGGTTGAAGCCGACCAGCTCGGTCTCGGAGCTGGCCTGCTCGTCGTGGTTGCCCTTGGTGACGACCTCCGGGTTGAGCAGCCGGACCATCTCCAGGCATTCCTGCGGGTTGGCGTTGTAGCCGACGATATCGCCGATGCAGAGGTAGCTGTCCACCCCGAGTTCGCGGGCCTTCTCCAGGACGGCCGTCAGTGCTTCCAAGTTGGCGTGGACATCGCCCAATACGGCGTATTTCATCTCGGTTTCCAGACGCGTTGGTGGCAGGATGGCTGGCGTCCTGGCCGGTTTCGGCAGAGGCACACTGTACGTCGGCGAGGCCCATCGGTCAAACCGCCCTGGCGGCCGCGTCCGGGCAACCGGGGCCGGCCCGGGGGCGCCCGCCCGGCCACCCTGAAGGGGTGCCAGATCGTAGCCGGGGGTCGCGCGAGAGCACGACCCCCGGAAACGCGAACCCACAACCCACGCACCCTGAAGGGGTGTCAGAACCGGACTCTCACGCCGCCCTGGCGGCCGCGTCCGGGCAACCGGGGCCGGCCCGGGGGCGCCCGGTCGGGCGGCTTACGGCGGGCGCCCGGCGGCCGTGGTGAACGGGCAGTCGGCGCAGTCGCCGTCGAGGGCCAGGCAGAAGGCGCGGTAGAGCTCGAGGAGGCCCTGCTGGTCGGCGGCGCTGCGGAGCAGCTCGCGGGTCCGGCTCGGCGGCACCAGGAAGCGGTGGGCGGCCTCGCGCAGGAGGCGGTTGTCCTGCAGGCGCGGCAGGTCCAGGTAGGCGGCGCGGGCCAGGCGGCAGAGGCGATCGTCGCCGGCGCGTGTGCCCAGGACCTGGAGGAAGGGCAGGAGGACATTGGCGAGCAGGTCGGCGCGGCGGGCTTCTCCGAGGAGCCGTGCCGGGCGCGGCAGACGTCGGGTGCTGTCCTGGACGGCCTCCCAGGGGCTGCGGACCGCGAGGCTGTCGAGGAGGGCGCGTCGGAGGGTGGCGGTGTCGCTGCAGGCGGTGGCCAGGTCGGTCATCCAGGTCTCGGGATCGCAGCGGCAGGCCTGCAGCCAGGCGCTGCCGGCGGCGAGGCGTCGTTCGGGGCTGTTGAGCGGCCGACTGCCGGCGCGTTGCCAGGCCAGGCCGAGGGGCGTGCCGCCGCCGGTCCACCAGCGGTCCCAGAGGTCGCGGATGGCGCCGCGCCACTCCGGCAGGACGGGCGCGGTGCTGGGGTCGGGCAGGAGTCCGGCGGCGCCGAACAGCTCGGCCTCGCGGGCGCGGTCCTCGCCGAGGGCGCGGAGGCGTTGCAGGGGCACCTGCTGGGCGAGGGCTCGGAAGGGCACCCGGTTGGCCTTGTAGCCGAGGGCCTCGAAGAAGGCCTCGCAGGCGGCCTGGCCGCAGCCCACGGCGAGGCCGTGGCGGTGGAGTCGGAGGGCCTTGTCTTCGAAGCGGGCCAGGGCGGCGGTGCGCAGGAGGCGCCGCACCGTCGTGTCGTCGGTCAGGGCCCAGCGGGCGGCGCAGGCGCCGGGGGTGACCTGGCGGGCGTAGGGGTAGGTGGCGGCCTGGAGTTCGTCGAGGAGGTCGCGCAGGGGCGCCTCGAGGTGCGCTCGCAGCGCGAGGGTTGGCGGCAGGCCGGCCGGGAGGTCGCCGGGCGGGGCGCTCCAGACGACGTGCAGGACGACCTCGGCGTAGGCCGGGTCGCGGTCGTGGCCATGGCGGCACCAGTCGGCGGCCGTGCGGTGGATCTCGACGGCGCCGCGGCAGAGATGGCCATCGAGGCGGATGACGGCCTGGCGGAAGTCCGGCCCGCCGGAGACATTCCAGGTGCCGGGGCTGATGACCTCAACGCGGCGGCCGTCGTGGGTGCGCAGCAGCGCCGTGAGGCGCTGTTCGTTCCAGAGGATCTGCAAAAACCGTTCGCTGCACTGGCAGTCATCGGCGCCGTCGCTATCTTCCCGGAGACTGGCCCGGCTACCGGCCGCCGGGCGCTGTTGGCGCAGGGGCCGGTACCAGGTCTCCAGCAGGCCCATGAGCGCGTCGACATCGCGGCCATCTGCAACGGTCATGACAGAGCCCTCCCAAGCCCTTATGTACCCGTCGATAAGAGAATTCGAGCGCGGCCGGCTGTCAAGTGGCCGGTGGCTGGTGTCGGTGGCCCTGCTGCTGGGCCTGGCCGGCGTCGGCCGGGCGGCGTCGGCGGAGTCGCCGCGGCGCACGCCGGTGGTCCTGGCGGTCGAGGCGGTGATGCCGAGCGTCGTGAACATCGGCACCGAGACGATCGTGCGGGTCTCGGATCCGTTCGCCGTGGACTTCGACCGCTTCTTCGCGCCGCACTTCCGCTACTTCAAGGAGAGCACGCCTCTGGGCAGCGGCATCATCGTCGACAGCGGCGGCCTGGTGCTGACCAACTACCACGTCGTGCAGCGCGCCTCGAATGTCCGCGTGCGCCTGGTCGATGGCGACATCCTGCCGGCCGAGCCGGTGGCCTATGATGTCGACAACGACCTGTGTCTGCTGCAGTTGACCGGCCCCCTGGAGGGCAAGAGTCTGGTGGCCATACCCTTCGCCCTGCCTGACGACCTGCTGCTCGGCGAGACCGTGATCACGGTCGGCAACCCCTTCGGTCTGGAGAACAGCGTCTCGGTGGGTGTTCTCAGTGCCCTGAACCGCAGTCTGCGCGAGGGCGAGGCGATGTTCGATGACATCCTGCAGACCGACGCCGCGATCAACCCCGGCAACAGCGGCGGTCCGCTGATCAATCTCGACGGCGAGCTGATCGGGATGAACCTGGCCATCCGTCGTGATGCCGAGGGCATCGGTTTCGCCATACCCCTGCGGCGCATCGAGACGGTGCTGGCGTCGTGGCTGGTGCCGGCGCGTTTCTCCAACGGCTACAGCGGCTTCGCGACGGCGACGGTGGTTTCGGGGGCCGGTCCGGCGATCGAGGTGACGCAGGTCTGGGACGACAGCCCGGCGGCGCGTGCCGGCCTGCGTGTCGGCGATCGCATCGTCGCCATCGACGGCGACGCGGTGACGCGCGCGGCCGAGCTCGGCCGGCGGCTCTGGCGGCTGGTTCCGGGCGACCGCATCCGTCTCGAGACCGGCGCGGGGCGGTCGCTGACGATACCGGTCGAGGCAATGTCGGACGAGGTCCTCATCCGGCAACGCCTGGGGGTGCGCGTGCAGGCGCTGACGCCCTCGCTGCGCCGGGCCCTGGGCCTGCCGGAGGACCTGCGCGGCCTGGCCATCTCCGAGGTCTTTGCCGACAGCGAGTTCGCCAAGCGCAAGGTGCGCTGGGGCGACATGGTCCGGCGCGGTGACATCATCGTCCAGGCGGCCGGGGCGGAGACCACCTCGATCGAGGCCCTCGGGAAGGCCCTGGCCCAGACCCGCAGCGGCTCACGCATACCGATGCTCCTGGTGGCCATGGACACCATCCGCAACCGCGTCACCCTATCGCCGATGCGGATTGACGTAACGCTGAACTGACGCCGGTGTGGAGGCAGAGGGATTGCCGATGAAGGCGCGGACACTCCTGAGCATCTTTGCCCTGGCCTGCCTGGTGCTGGCGGCGGCGGTGTGGCTGGGCCCGGTCTACCGCGCCAACCGCGCCACGCGCGAGTCGATCGAGGCCCTCCAGTCGACCCTGGCCCAGCAGAGCCGCGAGCTCGAGGACCTCAATCGCGAACTGCGCGCCCTGCGCACCGACTACCGCGCCATCGAGCGCGTCGCCCGGGAGCGCTTCGGGATGTGCCGTCCCGGCGAGGAGATCTACCACTTCGAGCCGTCCGCCGAGGCGGCCGTGCCGGCGGGCACTGACCCGGCCGCCGGGGCGCCCGCACGGCCGGCGGCGGCGCCCTGAGGCCGCGCCGCGGTCAGCGGGAGACAGCGATGACAGCACCCATACGACTGACCCTGCCCCTGGATGAGGCGGCCGTGCGCGCGGTGTCCGTGGGCGACCTGGTGAGCCTGACCGGGGTGCTCTGCACCGGCCGCGACGCGGTGCACCACTACCTCGCCTCCGGGGGCGCCTGTCCGGTCGATCTGCGCGGCGGTGTCATCTACCACTGCGGCCCCGTGGTCATCCGCGACGGTGCCGGCTGGCGGGTGACCGCGGCCGGTCCGACCACCTCGATCCGCGAGGAGCCCTACATGGCGGCCCTGATCGAGCGGCTTGGCCTGCGCGGCATCATCGGCAAAGGCGGCATGGGCGAGGCGACGCGCCTGGCCTGCCGCCGCCATGGCTGCCTGTACCTCCATGCCGTCGGCGGCGCCGCGCAGGTGCTGGCCGACGCCATCCGCGAGGTGCGCGGCGTCCACTTCCTCGAGCGCTTCGGCGCCCCGGAGGCGATCTGGGAGCTGCGCGTCGAGGACTTCCCGGCCGTGGTGACCATGGACGCTCACGGGCAGAGCCTGCATGAGCAGGTCCGCCTGCGCTCGCAGCAGGCCCTCGCCGCGCTGCTCCCGGCCTGAAAAAGAGGGTCGAGGGTCGAGGGTCGAGGGTCGAGGGTCGAGGGTCGAGGGTCGAGGGTCGGGGGTCGGGGGTCGGGGGTCGAGGGTCGGGGGTCGGGGGTCGGGGGTCGGCCTGGCTCCGTTGGGCGTTGGGCGTTCGGCGTTGGGCGTTCCGTCCCGATCGATCCCTGTCGATCCCTGTCGTCCCCTGTCGTCTCCTGTCGAGGCCGGCTCACCTCGGCGTTGGGCGGTGTCGCCGAGCGATCTGACCGATCCGTCCGATCCGTCCGATCGTCGGCGTCTTTCCCCGCACCGGCCGGCCACGGCCGGTGCGGGGAAGATCCGCTAGAAGAGGCCGCGGACGCGGCCCGTCTCGACGTCGATATCGAGGCGCCGGAAGGCCGGATCGGAGCCGGTGCCGGGCATGAGCTTGATATCGCCGGCCACCGGCACCACGAAACCGGCGCCGCGGTAGACCAGGACATCGCGCACCGGCAGGGTCCAGCCGCGCGGGCGGCCTTTGAGGTCGGGGTCGTGCGACAGGCTGAGGTGCGTCTTGACCATGCAGATGCCCAGGCCGCGGGTCTCGGGGTCGGCATCGCACTCGCGCAGCTTGGCGGCGGCGGCCGCGCTGCAGGTGACACCGTCGGCGCCGTAGACCTCGCGGGCGATGATCTCGAGGCGCTGCAGGATGGGCATCTCCAGGTCGTAGAGGTAGCGGAAGTCCGAGGGCTCGGCGCAGGCGGCCTCGACGGCCTCGGCCAGTTCGAGGGCGCCCTCGCCACCCCTGAGCCAGTGCTCCGAGACCGCGGCCAGGGCGCCCTGCGCCTCGGCGAAGCGCCGCACCAGGGCCACCTCGGCGGGGGTGTCGGTATGGAAGCTGTTGATGCAGACGACCGGCCGCACGCCGCTGCGGCGGACGATCTGCAGGTGGGCGGCGAGGTTCTCGCAGCCCTTCTCGAGCAGCCCGAGGTTCTCGCGGGTGTAGGCCTCATCGAGGGGCACGCCCGGCTTCACGGCCGGCCCGCCGCCGTGCATCTTCAGGGCGCGGATGGTGGCCACCACGACGACGGCGCTGGGGCGCAGGCCGGAGCAGCGGCACTTGAGGTTCCAGAACTTCTCATAGCCGATATCGGCGCCGAAGCCGCTCTCGGTGACGTGGTAGTCGGCCAGGCGGGTGCCGAGCAGGTCGGCGATGACGGAGCTCTGGCCGATGGCGATGTTGGCGAACGGCCCGGCGTGGACCAGGACCGGCTGGCCCTCGAGGGTCTGCATGAGGGTCGGGTTGATGGTGTCGACCATCCAGGCGGCCATGGCGCCGGCGACCTCGAGGTCGCTGGTGGTGACCGGTCGGCCCTGGCGGTCGTAGGCGACGACCATGCGGCCGATGCGCTCGCGCAGGTCGCGCAGGTCGCGTGACACGGCCAGGATGGCCATCAGCTCGCTGGAGACCGTGATGGCGAAGCCGGAGTCCATCTCGACGCCGTCCATCTTGCCGCCGCGGCCGATGCGTACGGAGCGCAGGGCCTGGGCGCAGAAGTCGATCACCCAGCGCAGGGTGACGCGTTCCGGGTCGATGTCGAGCCGGCGCAGGCCGCGTCGGGCCAGGGCCGCGTCGTCGTAGTTGCGTTCGTGCTGCAGGCG
>JAGVUW010000395.1 GCA_019136035.1 Verrucomicrobiota bacterium
TTCACCTACCGCGAGTTCGACCAGCGCGTCGACCGCCTGGCCAAGGGCCTGCTGCAGATCGGCATCGGCCACGGCGACCACGTCGGCATCTGGGCGCGCAATGTCCCGGACTGGCTGACCTTCATGTTCGCCACCGCCCGGATCGGGGCCGTGCTCGTCACGGTCAACACCAACTACCGCAGCCACGAACTGGCGTACGTCCTGGGCCAGAGTGATATGAAGGCCCTGGCCATCGTCGACGGTCACCGCGATGCCGACTACGTGCAGACCGTCTACGAGCTGGTCCCCGAACTGCGGACGCAGCCCCGCGGCCACCTGGCCTGCGCCGCCTACCCGAACCTCCGCCATGTCATCTACATCGGCCAGGAGAAGCACCGCGGCATGGTCAACACCGCCGAGCTGCTCCTCCTCGGCGAGCACGTCCCCGCCGAGCGCCTCGACCAGGCCCGCCGTCGCGTCGACTGCCATGACGTCGTCGTCATGCAGTACACCAGCGGCACCACCGGCTTCCCCAAGGGCGTCATGCTGACGCACCACAACATCATTAACAACGGCTACTTCATCGGCGAACGCCAGAAGTTCACCGCCGCGGACCGCGTCTGCCTGCCGGTGCCCCTGTTCCACTGCTTCGGCATCACCCTCGGGGTGATGGCCATCCTGACCCACGGCGCCACCCATGTGATGCTCGAGGCGTTCGACGCCCTGATGGTCCTGGCGGCCGTCCACAAGGCCCGCGCCACCGCCCTCTACGGGGTGCCGACCATGTTCATCGCCGAGCTCTCGCACCCGATGTTCGACCTCTTCGATCTGAGCAGCCTGCGCACCGGCATCATGGCCGGCTCGCCCTGCCCGATCGAGACCATGAAGCAGGTCATGGAACGCATGAACATGCGCGAAATCACCATCACCTACGGCCTCACCGAGGCCTCGCCGGCCTTCACCATGACCAGCACCGATGACCCGGTGCGCTGCCGCGTCGAGACGGTCGGGCGGGCCCTGCCGCATTGCGAGGTGAAGGTCACCGACCCGGCTACCGGTGAGACGGTGCCTCCCAACGTCCAGGGCGAGCTCTGCTGCCGCGGCTACAACATCATGAAGGGCTACTACAAACAGCCCGACGAGACGGCCCGCGTCATCGACCGCGATGGCTGGCTGCACAGCGGCGACCTCGGGACGGTCGACGAGGAGGGCTACTACCGCATCACCGGCCGCATCAAGGACATGATCATCCGCGGTGGCGAGAATGTCTACCCGCGCGAGATCGAGGAATTCCTGCACACCCACCCGCAGATCGAGCAGGCCCAGGTCGTCGGCATACCCGACCAGCGCTACGGCGAGGTCGTCGGCGCCTTCGTCATCCTCCGCAAGGGCGCCAGCCTCGAGCCGGAGGACGTGCGTGACTTCTGCAAGGGCCAGATCGCCTGGCACAAGATCCCGAAGCACGTCTTCATCGTCGGCGAGTTCCCCATGACCGCCAGCGGCAAGATCCAGAAGTTCAAGCTGCGCGAGCGGGCCGTGGAACTCCTCGGCGTCTCGGGCGAGGTCTTCGCCTCCAAGGCCCCGGCGGGCAGCCCGGCCCAGCCCGCTTCCTGACGGATCTTCCTCCACTGGCCGTTCCCTGCCAGTGACGGAAGCTCCGCTCTACGGGAGACTCACGGCTCCGCCGTCGATCTGCCGTTGGTGTCACCAGGGGCCTTCCGCCTGCGGCGAGTCCCGCGTTGTGCCGGCAGTCTCCAGCGCGTGTCGGGTCCCGGTGCCGCCGTGAAAACCACACGCGAACGCGTCCACGCGCCGGGGCCGGGCAACGAATCGGGGTACGGCTCCGGGGGCCCGTCGCCCTCCATGCGCCGCTGGATCGGGCCGCCTTTCTGGAGCGCGAGTGTCCACCGACGCGAAGGCGTCCACGAGCCGGGGCCGGCGTCGGCAGCACTCCATCGCGGCCGTTCATACGAGCGGGGTCCCCGGCGCCCGGCGCCGGGTAGAATACGGCGAACCCCCGCTCGCCCTGCGCGCTGGAGCGCGAGTGTCCCCAGACGCGAAGGCGTCCACGAGCTTGGGCGGCGTTGGCGGCACTACGTCGCGATGTTCCGCACGAGGTGCCCGGGTCCGCCCGTCAGGCTGGCCGCCCCGGCCCCCCTCAGCCCTGGCGCAGCCAGACCCGGCCGTCGCGGCGCAGGAGCGCCGCGGCCGCCGCGGGGCCATCCTCGCCCTTGCGGTAGTTCGGGAACAGCCCCGGGTCGAGACGCCGCTGCGCCTCCAGGAGCGGCTCGACGAAGGCCCAGGCGGTCTCGATGCTGTCCGAGCGCCAGAACAGCCCCGGCTTGCCCTGCAGGGCATCGAGCACCACCCGCGCGTAGCTCTCGGGCATGACCTGCCCGAAGGACTCGTAGCGGAAGTCCAGGTTGGTCTGGCCGACCAGGTCGCTGGTGCCGGGCTCCTGGGCGTTGAAGGTCAGGCGGATGCCCTCGTGGGGCTGAATGCGCAGGAAGAGCGTGTTCGGATGCACCGCGGCGCAGGCGCGCTCGCTGCCGAGGATGCAGAGCGGCACGGCGCGAAAACGTATGACCACCTCCGTGACCTTCTCGCTCATCGCCTTGCCGCTCCGCAGATAGAAGGGCACCCCCTGCCAGCGCCAGTTGTTGACGTAGGCCCGCACCGCGGCGAAGGTCGGCGTCGTCGAATCGGCCGCCACGCCGGCCTCGGCGCGGTAGCCCTCGTACTGCCCGAAGACGAAGTCGTCGGGGGCGGGCCGCAGCAGGGCCTTGAAGATGTCGTTCTTGCGGTCGCGGATGCTCTCCTCGTCGCCGGCCAGGGGCGCCTCCATGGCCACCAGCGAGAGCACCTGCAGGACGTGATTCTGGATCATGTCGCGGACGACACCCGCCTCTTCGTAGTAGCCGCCGCGGCCCTCGACGTCGAGGCTCTCGGCCGCGGTGATCTGCACGTGGTCGACATGCTGGCGGTTCCAGAGCGGCTCGAAGATGGCATTGGTGAAGCGGAAGACCATCAGGTTGCGCACCGTGTCCTTGGCCAGGTAGTGGTCGATGCGGTAGATCTGGCGTTCGTCGAAGACCTGCCGCACCATGGCATTGACCCGCCGGGCGCTCCCCAGGTCGGTGCCGAAGGGCTTCTCCATCAGGACGCGGTGGTGCGGCCCGGCGCGGCCGTCCACGGCGAAGGGGCCCCGTCCCAGGCGTTCGACGACAGTCTCGGTGACGCTGGGCGGCAGGGCCAGGTAGAAGAGGACGTTCTCCTGGCACCGGCAGACCCCGCCGGCGGCGACGGCCTCGTGCAGGCGCACCTGCGTGGCCGGGTCGTCGTAGGCCCCGGCGAGGTAGTGCAGGCGGCCCGCAAAGCGCCCCCAGAGGGCGTCGTCGCTCAGGGCCGCCGCGCCGAAGCGCTCGGCGATGCTGGCGCGGGCCTGCCGACGCCAGGCGTCGTCGCTCCCGGCGCTGCGGCTGGTGCCGATGATGCGGAGACGGCCCGGCAGGAGGCCCTGCCGTTCGAGGTCAAACAGGGCCGGCAGGAGCTTGCGCCGCGTCAGGTCACCGCTCGCCCCGAAGATCACCATGGCGCAGGGCATCGCCTGGGCCGCATTGAGCTGGCAGGTCACGGTCGCACCCTCCGTCTGCATAGTCCGGCCTTGCACCCGACCGGTGCCCCGGCGTTCGCCCGCCGCCGCCACGCCACGGCTCGCCGCGCCCGCCTGCGCCGGCCCCAACGGGAACGGCCTCAGGCCTCGTCCTCGCGGCGCTGCACCGCCGCTACCGCCACCGCGAGTTCCTCGGGGGTGACGTCGTCGACGCAGACGTGCCGGCCGAGGCCGGCGAGCAGGACGAAGACCAGGCGGCCGGCGGCGGCCTTCTTGTCATGGAGCATCAGCGGCCAGGCCTCGGCGGCCGTCGGCAGGGCGCAGCGCCGTGGCGACAGGGCCCGCAGCGTGGCCTCGGCACGCTCGGCCAGGGCGTCGTCGATCAGGCCGCGCCGGCGGCTCAGCTCGAGGCTGACCCGCAGGCCGATTGCGACGCAGCGGCCGTGGCTGACCCGGCAGCGGTGCCAGCCCTCGACCGCATGGCCGTAGGTGTGGCCGAGATTGAGTACCCGGCGCAGCCCCATCTCGCGGAAGTCCTGCGTCACGACCTCGCCCTTGGCGGCGGCGCTGGCGATGGCGACGGCGGCGACGTCCGGCAGATCGCCGGCGAGCAGCGGCCGCCGGCGGGTCTCGACGAAGGCCGCCAGGTCGGGCCGCAGAGCCAGCCCGGTCTTGTAGGCCTCGACCAGGCCCTCGCGACGCGCCGCTGCGGGGAGCGTGCTCAGCGCGGTCAGGTCGAGGATGACCTGCCGGGGCGTGGTGAAGAGCCCCACCTGGTTCTTCGAGCCGGCGATGTTCACGGCGCTCTTGCCGCCGACGGCGGCATCGACGCAGCCCAGAAGCGAGGTCGACACCAGGATGCAGTCCATGCCGCGCTTCCAGGTCGCCGCCACGAAGCCGCCGAGGTCGGTGACCACGCCGCCGCCGAGGGCCACCAAGAGGTCGCGGCGCTCAATGCGCGCCGCCAGGAGGGCCTGGTAGACCGCCTCGGCCCGCCGCAGCGACTTGGAGGACTCACCCGGCGGCACGACGATCTCGACCGCATCGGGGAGGGCCTCCCGATAGCGCGCCAGATGGCGCGCCGCGACATGGCCGTCCGTGAGCAGCGCCACGCGCCGTCCCGCCGCCGGCGCGCGCAACGCCGCCGGCGCCGCGACCGTCGCCAGAACCGGGCTCTCACGGCCGTCGAGAACCACCGGAAGATGCTGGTCGGGCAGGAGGTGCGACAGGACCGCCGCGACCTTCGCCGAGAGATCCATGCCGACCGCGTCGAGGGCGAGGTCGTGGTCCGCATAGGCCGCCTGCCGCGCTGACCACAGGGCCTGCACTGCCGCCGCGTCACCCCACAGCGGCCGCGCCGCGATGGCGGCGCCGTCGAGGCGGGCGCGCAGGGCCGCCGGGTCGCCGAGCAGGGCCACGATCCGGCCGCTGCGCCGCATCAGGGCGCGGTTCGCCGCGTCGACCGGCACGCCGCCACCACAGGCGACCACCAGGCGCTGCCGCCGCGACAGACGCCGCAGGAGACCCGACTCGGCCGCGCGGAAGGCCCCCTCGCCCTGCTGACGGAAGACCTCGGCAATCGGAGCGCCGAAGTGCTGCGTCAGCTCGGCATCCATGTCCACGACCGCGCGCCGCAGGGCCTGCCCCAGGGCCTGGGCCAGGGTCGACTTGCCGGTGCCCATGAAGCCGGTGAGGTAGAGGTTGCCCTCAAAGGGTGTCATCGGCCCTCTCCGGCGGTGAGGGCGGCCAGGGTCTCGGCAAAGCGCGGGTAGCTGACGGCGGCGCAGGCCTCATCGCGGATGGCCACCGGGCCGTCGCAGAGCTGCGCGGCGATGCGCAGTGCCATGGCGATGCGGTGGTCGCCGTAACTCTCGCAGGTCTCACGGGGCGCCTGCAGGCGCGTCGGGCCGTCGATGACCAGGTCGTCGCCCTCGGCCCGCACTGAGGCGCCGAAGCGCCGCAGCTCGGTCTCGATCGCGGCCAGGCGGTCGCACTCCTTGACGCGCAGCTCGCCGACCTGGCGGAAGAACGTCGTGCCGCGCGCCTGCGTCTCCACCACCGCCAGGATCGGAATCTCGTCAATGATGTTCGGCGCCACCGCCGCCGGGACCTCCAGCGCCGTCAGACTGCCGGCGGTCGCGGCGTGGATGCGGCCCATGGGCTCGGGGATCTCGCGCTCCACCGTGCTGGTGACGGTCGCACCGAAGCCGCGCAGGACCTCAAGCCAGCCGATGCGGGAGGGGTTGAGAAGGACCTCGTTGGCCGTGACCGCGCTGCCGGGGATGATCACCGCCCCGCAGATGAAGAAGGCCGCGCCGCTGGCATCGCCGGGCACGGTGAAGCTCGCCGGCAGGGCCAGCCGGCCCGCCCGGATCGACACCCCCTCGCCGACGCCCTCGACCGCCGCACCCCAGGCGCGCAGGAGACGCTCGCTGTGGTCGCGGCTCGCGGCCGGCTCGCTGACCCGCGTCACGCCGCTTGCCTGCAGGCCGGCCAGGAGAACCGCGCTCTTGACCTGGGCACTGGCGACCGGGAGGGCTACCTCGACACCGCGCAGGCGGCCGCCGTGGACCGTCACCGGGGCATGCCCGTCGCAGGTCTCGATGCGGGCCCCCATCTGCCGCAGCGGCCGGGCGACGCGCTCCATGGGCCGCCGGCGCAGCGAGTCGTCCCCGTCAAGGCGCCAAGTGCCGTCCTGGCCGGCCAGGATCCCCTGCAGGAGCCGCATGGTCGTGCCCGAGTTGCCGCAGTCGATGTCGACTCCACTGCGCAGCCGCCCGCCGGCGCCGCGCAGGCGCAGCGCCGCGCCGGACGGCTCGACCGTGCCGCCGAGGCGGCGGACCGCCTCGAGGCTGCTGGCGCAGTCCTGGCAGTCGGCGTAGGAGTGCACCTCGCAGGTGCCCTCAGCCAGGAGTGAAAACAGCGCCACGCGGTGCGACAACGACTTGTCGCCCGGTGGCCGGAAGGTTCCTCGCA
>JAGVUW010000671.1 GCA_019136035.1 Verrucomicrobiota bacterium
CCCGTTGTCGCGCCGCCGAGCGTCCGGCCGGCCCCGCCGCGCGCGGTCGCGCCGGCCCAGATCACGAGCCGGCCCGAGCCGGCGCCCGAGGGCGCGCCTACCGCTGAGGGCCTGCGCGTGCCGGCCGGCTTCCACGTGGCGCCGGGGAGCGCCGCCGAGCCCCACACGGGCACGGGCTGGGCCCGGGAGATCATCCACGCGAAGAGCGGCATCGCCATGGTGTACATCCCGGCAGGGAGCTTCACCATGGGCAGCCCGCCGAGCGAGGTCGGTCACGCCGCCGACGAGATCCAGCACCGGGTGACGTTGACCCGGGGCTTCTACCTGGGCAAGTACGAGGTGACGCAAGGCCAGTGGCGCCGGGTGCTGGGCAGCAGCCCGTCGGCACTCAAGGCCGCCGGCAGCGACGCCCCGGTCGAGCATGTCTCGTGGCACGACTGCCAGCACTTCTGCCGACAGCTCGGCAAGGGCTTCCGCCTGCCGACCGAGGCGGAGTGGGAGTACGCCTGCCGCGCCGGCACGACGACGGCGATCTACACCGGCACGCTGACCATCCTCGGCTCGTGCCACGGCCCGGAACTCGACGCCATCGCCTGGTATGGCGGCAACAGCGGCGTGACTTACGAGGGCGCCTACGACTCGACGGTGTTCCGGCAGAAGCAGTACCCGCACGAACGCGCCGGCACGCACCCGGTCGGTCAGAAACTCCCCAATCCGTGGGGCCTGTACGACATGCTGGGCAACCTCTGGGAGTGGTGTCAGGACTGGTACGGCCCGTACCCATCCGAGGCGGTGACGGACCCGGGCGGTCCGGCCACCGGGGCGGCGCGCCTCTTCCGCGGCGGCTGCTGGGACTACACCGCCAGGTCCTGCCGGGCGGCGAGCCGCCGCAAGAACAAGCCGACACTCAGCGGCCGGTACGTCGGCTGCCGCGTCGCCCTGAGCATCCCCTGACCGAGCGCGCGCTGACGTGACCCTCGATCAGCCCTGCCGCCCGCCGCCGGGTTGACGGGAGGCCTCCGGCGGGCGATGGTGTCAGCGGGTCCTGTTGATGTGTGCGGTCCGCGCGAGTCTCAGCCTGGAGCAGCCATGAAACCCGTCCGCTTCGCCTTTGCCGGTTTTCGTCATGGTCATATCATGGGCCTCCTGGCCAAGGTCAAGGCCTCGTCGGAGGCCGCGCTGGTGGCGGCCTGCGAGGATGACGAGGCGACGCGCCGGAGTCTGTCCGAGGCCGGCAGTGTCGCGTTTACGCACGACTCGTTCGAGCGTATGCTGGCCGACGTCGACTGCGACGTGGTGGCGATCGGCGATGTCTACGCGCGGCGCGGCGGCATGGCCATACGGGCTCTGGAGGCGGGCCGGCATGTCATTCTGGATAAGCCGGTCTGCACGAGCCTGACCGAGCTGGCGACGATCGAGGCCCTGGCGGCTCAGAAGGGCCTCAGCGTGGGCTGCCAGCTCGACATGCGTTCCGGGGCGACGCGGCAGACCCTGCGGCGGCTCCTGCGCGAGGGCGCCATCGGCGAGGTCCTGACCCTGAGCTTCAGCGGCCAGCACCCGCTGATGCTGGGGACGCGTCCGGGGTGGTACTTCGAGCCCGGTATGCACGGCGGCACCATCAACGACATCGCCATCCACGCCGTGGACGCGATACCGTGGATGACCGGCCTGGAGATCAGCGAGGTGGTCGCGGCGCGCGTCTGGAATGGCAAGACGCCGCAGTACCCGTGGTTCCAGGACTGCGCCCAGCTCATGCTCAGGCTCGAGAACGGCGCCGGCGTCCTCGGCGATGTGTCCTACCTCAACCCGGACCGCTGCGGCTACGCGGTGCGGCCGTACTGGCGGATCACGGTGCACGGCTCCGAGGGCATGGTCGAGACGGCCTGCGGCGAGAACACCCTGTACCTGGCGACACACGCCGACGCGAAGCCGCGTGAGGTCGCCGCCGAAGTCACCCGCAAGGCCGACTACCTCGACGACTTCCTGAGCGAGATCCGCGGCGAGCCGGCGCAGGCCGAGCTGACGACGGCCCTCGTCATCCGCGCCGCCCGGGTGGCGCTGACCGTGCAGCGCGCCGCCGAAGAGGGCGCCACCCACATCGCGCTCTGAGGGGGCACGCGGGGACCTCGCGGCCGCGGCCGGCGTGTTGTCGCAGACTTTCAGCCTGCGGTGCGTAACACCCGATTTCCCAGGGCGTTGCCCTGGGCTGGCGGATGATGCCCTTTCAGGGCGCTGGACCTGCGTCCCCGGGCCCGCCGAGCGTCGGCTCGGCATCCCCCGGCCGCCGTCGGGGCGGGATCACTCACCCCAGACCTCGATCTCGGCCAGGATCAGGGCCGGCGCGGCGGCGCGGCCGGGCGCGAACTGCAGGCGCAGGGCGCGGTGTGAGCCCTCGATCGGCAGCTCGATGCGGCGGGTGTCGGTGTCGGGGAGCGACATGGCCTCGGCACGGGCCAGCTCGCGCTCGCCGGAGAGGACCTGCAGCGCCGGGACCTCGCCCGCCACCACCACCGCCACGCGCCGCATGGCGCAGGCCGAGGGGAAGTCGATATCGACGACCAGGGGCTGGGCCGTGTCGGCCCAGGCGACCGACCAGTCGTCCTGACGGAAGGGCTCGTAGCCATCGGGGCGTTTCTGGTGCCCGCGCACGGCGGCGCGGTGGGCGCGGACGCGGTCGGTGAGCCGGCCGGCGGTGAAGGCGATGGCCTCGCCGGGCTGGCCCTCGGGGGGCGTCGCGACGGCATAGCGGTACGTCCCGGCGGTCTCGCGGTTGTTCGGCGTGAAGAGGACGCTGCTGCGCATCTCGGCGTGGTTGCCGGTCAGGCACTGCACCGGCGCCTCGGCCGGCAGGCTCGCCTCGGGGGTCTGCATCGGCAGTTGGAAGCGCCAGATGGGCAGGTCGACGGCCGCGCCGGCCCAGACATGCAGGCCGCGGAAGAAGCGCCGCCACTCCGCCTGCGAGACGGTGTTGCCGCCGAGGGGATTGGCGGCGAAGAACAGCGTCCGGCCCGCGCCGAGGGGTCGCAGGACGAGCCCCGGCGAGCCATCGGCGAAGCGCATGAGCACGCGGGTGGCGGCGGGTTCGACGATCTCGAGACGCCGCGGCGTCTCGAAGACCGGGTACTCGGCATCCGCCAGCATGGCCAGGTCGCCGGCATCCTCGGCACGGGCGAGGCGCGTGCTGCGGCCCTCGCCGGCAACGCGGACGCCGAAGCAGCGCTCACGAAGGTCGGCGAGGCTCGCACCGCGGTCGTCGGCCGTCAGCGCGGTGGGGTCGGTGCAGACCAGGGTGCCGCCGGCGCGGGCGTAGGTCTCGAGGGCCTCGGCCACGGGGCGGCGCAGGTAGGTGGCGGCGGGGACGTAGATGACCTTGTAGTCGGCCAGGTTGCGGCTGCCGCGTTCGATCTGGCCCTCGCTGATGAAGTGGAACCAGCCGCCGGCAGTCGGTCCGATGAGGAGGTGCGCGGCGGCACACGGCGGGCTGCTGAGTTGGTAGTTCGGCTGGGCCTGGTGAGTGTCCACCGAGTACAGCACGGCGCTGTCGGCGACCGGGGTGCGCAGACGCGGGGTACGCCGCACCGTGTCGGCCAGCTCGCACATCGCGGCCCAGCGGTCAGGCGAGTTGAAGGACGGGTGCCCGAGTTCGCGGTCGTACCACTCGACGCCGTTGATCCAGAAGGCGCTGCCGCCGTTGCGCAGGACCTCGCTGTACAGCGCCCGCGCCAGGCCTGGCGTGGCGGCGTGGTCGTAGGCCGAGACCTGGACGAAGGGGCAGGTCGGCTTCAGGGTCAGATCGGCGTAGAACTTGGTGAGGAAGCCGGTGATGTTCTGGCGCAGCGGGCTCCACGCCGCGAGCGTCTGGCCGGTGGAGAGATCCCAGGTCGCGGCGAGGCGTTCCCAGTCGCGCGGGATGGCGGCGCTGAGTTCATCCGGACCGATCAGGACGACCGCGGGATTCAGCGCCTTGGCGCGCGCCTGCAGCCGCGAGAAGAGCTCGAAGAGGCGCTGCTCGGCCCAGCGCCGGTAGGCAATCCACTGGAAGGGCTCGTCGCCCTCGCCGGTCGGCATGCCATAAACGCCGCCGCCGAACTGCTCGCGGACCTCGCGGTCGGCCTGGGTCCAGAAGTCCTTGTCCTCACCCGTGAACAGCGCCGGCGAGGGCTTGACCGCCCCCCGGCCGAAGGGCTCGTCGGCGTAGAAGAGGCCCCAGACGCGGCCGTCGTGGTCGCGGTGCAGGGCCTCGATGTACTCGAGCATGAGCTTCTCGGTCAGCGGGTGCAGCAGCGGCGTCGGCGCGGTGCGGCCGGCCTTGGACTTGTTGATGACCTCAGAGAAGTGGTTGACGAAGCCGAGCAGGGGCACGTCGTACTGCCGGGCGAGGGCCTGGTCGCCGGGGCCGGTGCTGGAGAAGCGGTGCCGTCCGGCCACGGCGTACTGCTCGGCCTGGACGTACTCGAGGCCGAATTTGAGGGCCGCCGGGCGCATGCCGCTGAAGTTGTAGGACCAGTTCGGGAAGACCGTCGCGCCCGAGGGCGTGTCGGTCAGGAGCTCCTCATAGAGCGGCGATGACGCCACCGGCGCGAAGGCCGCGACCGCCTCGCCCGGAGCGGGCTCGGACGGCTCCACCGACACCGCGTCGATCCAGAGAGCACGCGCGTAGACGTTGATCTCCAGGCCGCAGAAGGCCGCCAGGGGATGCGTCCGCACCAGCATCTCAAAACGCCGCCAGGCACCGAAGGTCGCCGGGAAGGGCTGCTCGCCTACATAGCAGAGGAAGTCGCCGCTGTTCGACCGGCAGCCCGCCGGCGGCCGCATCACGGTCCGCAGGACGGTCTGGCCGGTGTCGGCCTGCGCCTCGGCCAGTTCGTTGACCTCGGCCGCCGGCGCCGCGGCCGCCCCCGGCGCCTCGAGGACCTCAGTGCGGTACCACAGCCCTATGCGGTAAACGCGGTCCGGCTCGACCGCGACCCGCGTCGACAGCGAGACGCGCGCGCCGGCCCCGGAGGTCACCCGGGCGCTGGCCTTGCCGTCGTGCGCTACGGCCGTGTCGACCTTGCAGTTCCCCGGCGCCCGGGATACGTAGGGCGTCCAGCCCTTGAGGCCATCCTCGAAGGACGCATTCTCCACCAGGGCCGTCGGCGCGTCGGCGGCCGTGGCCGCGAGCAGCCCGGCGGCGGCCCAGGCGATGAGGGCAGCCGAGACGTGCCGTCGGCACTGGCCGTGGCGTCGCAGGTGGCGGGTCTGAGTATCCATGACGGGCCTCTCGTCTGGGGTTTGGACTGCCGCGGCGGCAGCCGGCCGCGGCGGCGCCGCGATCCTGCCTCGCGAGCAATGTAGCCACCCGACGAGCCCGGCCCAAGCCGCAGGGCTGCTCGACGATCGCGTCGACGCCCACCTGGCCACCCTGGAGGGGTGCCAGATCGTAGCCGGGGGTCGCGCGAGAGCACGACCCCCGGAAACGCGAACCCACGAAACACGCACCCTGAAGGGGTGCCAGAAACGGACTCTCAAACAGCCCGGCCCAAGCCGTGGCGGTGGTTGACAGGGCGCCGGCCGCGCAGGACATTAACGCGCGTTCGCTACCGCGGCCCGGCGCCGGGCGCAGGAACCGGCCGGGCGCCGCCGCTAACCACCGCCAGGAGAATCGCCATGGCCAACCCGAAGCTCTCACGCTCGAGCTACCTCTCACAGCACATCGGCGACTACCCGGCCGCCATGCAGGTCCTCGGCCTCGACTACGTCAAGGTCGACGACCTGCGCTATGGCACCAACCCGCACCAGACCGCCGCCTTCTACAAGCTCGCCGGTACGAACCCGGTCATCGGCGGCCTGAAGGTCCTGAAGACCGGCAAGAGCGGCCTCTCGCAGACCAACCTCGAGGACATCAGCTACGCCCTGAACATCCTCAAGTTCTTCGCCGAGCCGGCCTGCGCCTGCATGAAGCACGTCAACCCCAGCGGCGCCGCCGTGGCCGTCCCCGGCGACAGCACCCTCGACGTCTACATCAAGGCCCGCGACTGCGACCCGCGCGCCGCCTTCGGCAGCGTCGTCGCCTTCAATGTCCGGGTCGATGCGGCCACCGCCGGCGAGATCATGAAGACCTTCGTGGAGTGCGTCGTGGCCCCGGATTTCGAGCCCGCCGCCCTTGAGCTCTTCAACGACCCCGAGGCCAAGCTCAACAAGCACGTGCGCATCCTCCAGTGCGGCGATCTCGCCAGCCTGCCCAAGTTCGTCGGCGACAGCGTCGAGGGCTACCGCACCGTGAAGGTCCTCTGCGACGGCTCGCTGGTGGTCGCCGACCCGCTGCTCACGCAGGTCCACGGCGTCGAGGACATCAAGCCCGCCGAGGCCGAGAGCAAGGCCCTCGGACACGTCGTCAGCACCGTCACCGCCAGCGCCGCCCAGCGCCGCGACCTCCTGGTGGCGTGGTACATGAATCTCAGCGTCCGCTCCAACGGCGTGATCATCGTCAAGAACGGCGGCTCCCTGGCCGTCGGCACCGGCGAGCAGGACCGCGTCGGCGCCGTCGAGCAGGCCGTCGAGAAGTGCCGC
>JAGVUW010000151.1 GCA_019136035.1 Verrucomicrobiota bacterium
AGTCGGCGTTGTCCTGGAACTCGCCGCGGTAGCGGTCCGGCATCTGGGTCAGGTTGAAGTTCTCGCACTGGAAGTAGGTATTGCAGTGGACCGTGGTGCCGTAGGTGTCGTGCAGGCGTTTCCAGAGGGCCATGTAGGGATTCTCGAAGATCGAGCGGTAGCCCTTGGCCGCGATGTCGCGCAGGAACCAGATATTGTCGTCGAGGGAGAAGCGGTAGCGCGCGAAGGAGTTCTGGTCGTAGAGGACGGTGATCGCGGCGGTGTCGGCGCCGCTGGTGACGGTGATCACGGTCTGGCGGCGGTCGAGGCGGACCCTGGCGGTGAAGCGTCCGCCCTGGGTCGTGGCGGCGACGCCGTTGACCTTCACGGGTGCCGAGCCGGAGCAGGTGCCGCTGACGGTGATCGTCAGGCCGGCGGCGGATTCATCGCCGTCGTGGCGGTTGAGGATGGCGCCGTGGCGCGGGTTCTGGATGGTGATCATCGACGCGGATCTCCTCGTGTGATGCCTCTCCGGGCCAGCCGGCGGCGTGTCGCCGGTTGGCCCGGTCTCTCGGGTGAACATAGCGCCAGGGTCGGCATTCGCCACGGCGTCAGCGCGACACGGCGCGACGGCGCGCGAGCGCCTCAGGCGGTCCGCCGCGGGGCTGGTGTCGCCCCGGTGAGTGCCTGGCGGGCGAAGGCCATGCTCTCGGCCAGGCCGGTGCGCGCCGCCGGGAGGTCGTCGGGATACCAGAGCCGCTCGTACTCGAACGAGACCGTGCCGTCATATCCATGCCGCCGCAGGCCCGCCAGGATCGCCGGCCACGGGACCACGCCGGCGCCCAGTGGCCGAGCCCGCCGCCGGCCGTCGTGCCAATCGAAGTCCTTGGCGTGGACGTGGGCCACCCGGTCGGCCTGGATCTCGAGGCCGGTCTCCCAGGCCTCGTCGGTGTGCGCCAGGATGTTCGCCGGGTCGTAGAGGATCCGCACGCTGTCCAGACCAACTGCGTCGACCAGCCGGCGTGTCGAGGCGCCGCAGGGCGTCAGGGTCCCGGGGTGGTTCTCCACGACCAGCGTCACGCCGCGACGGGCGGCGTAGGCGCCGGCCTGCCGCAGGGCCGCCACGGCGCGGTCCCAGGCGCCGGACGGGTCGGCCGGGCATGGCCGGCCGCTGTGGGCACGCACGACGCCGGCGCGCATCAGGTCGGCCAGATCGACGGCGCGACGCAGCAGGCCGGCGGCAGCCGCCGCCGTCGACGGCTCGGCGGCGTTGATGTCCCAGGCATAGGGCGTCAGCGCCACGACCGGGAGCCCGTTGTAGCCGGCGTAGTCGGCCATGCGCACGGCGCGGGCGTCGTCGACGTCGGGGGCGAGGTCGGTGCCGGGCCGGCACAGGATCTCGATGCCCTCGAGCCCGAGCGAGCGGAAGAGGTCAATGCTGTCGTAGACCGGCTCGCCTGGGGTTGCCATGGTGTGTCCGACGAAGCGCATCGCGTTCCCTCTGTCGGTTCTGGTGGCCGTCATGGCGTGCGGCTGTCTCATGCGGCGCCGTTTCCGGGTGGCGTGGTGTCGCGTTGCGGTCTACTGTAGCGCGCATCAGGGCCGCCGGCGGCAGCACCCGGCCGCCATGGCGGTGCACCTATGAGACGACGTCGCGCCACGCAAGACCCTCCGGCCGCATCGGCCGCGCCGGCCACGACCGCCGTGTCGCTGGCCGGCCTGGCCCGTTCCGAGACGCTGCGCTGGGGGCTGACCCTCGGCCTCTTCCTCATCATCCTAAGCCAGGCGGTCAGCGAGCGGCATGACTACTTCGCGGTCATGGCGCGGTTTGGAGGCGATGCCGAGGGCTACTACCGCCTGGCCATGACCGAGCCGCTGCCGTGTTTTCACACCTCGCGGGAGCCCCTCCTGCCGGCCCTCGGTCGGCTCTGCATCCTCGCCTTCGGGTCGCCGTCGGCGCCCCTCTCCGTGCCGGGCGCATCCGCCGCGTCGCCGGCGCCGGATGCGTCGGCCGCGGCGGCGGCGGCCGACCCGGAGCTCGCGAACCAGCTCCTCCTGCGGCGCTTCTCGATCGTCTTCAGCCTCCTCGGGATGCTGGCCTTCACCGCCTGCGCGCTGATGCTGTGCGGCCGCACGGTCGCCCTGCTCAGCGCCCTGCTGTGGGCTTTCTCGGGGTGGGATATGCACTACGCCGTCGCCTTCCTGCGGACCAACCTGGCCATCGCGCTGCACCTCCTCTGCATCGTGGCGGTCGTGGTGCTCCTGCGGCGTGCCGGGCGGCCGGTGCGGTCGCGCCTGGTGCCGGCG
>JAGVUW010000156.1 GCA_019136035.1 Verrucomicrobiota bacterium
CCGCCGGGCCTGCTGGAAACGCTCCATCAGCGAGGCCCAGATGGACGAGATGGTCGGCGGCATCATCCGCGACCTCCTCGCTCTGCAGACCCGCGAGATCAGCAGCCGCGAGGTCGGCGAGCGCGCCATGGAGGCCATCCGCAAGGTCGACGAGGTCGCCTACGTGCGCTTCGCCTCGGTCTACCGCAGCTTCCGCAGCGTTGCCGAGTTCGTCCACGAAGTCCAGAGCCTCAGCGGCCTCCAGGATCACCCGCCCGTCGACCGGCCCCCCGCCGATCCGGAGCCCGCAGCCGCTGACCCCGACGCCGCGCCATGATCAAGCTGCACTCCAAGCACTGCCTGGTGCGGACGGCCGAGGGCGCCGTCCAGAGCCTGGATACCGACTGCCTGCGGGAGGACCTGCAGCGGGCCTTCCGCGCCTGCGGCGTCAACGAGGACTGGATCGGAGACCATATCGCCCTCGTCGTCGAAGAACACGCGGCCGGCACCGGCACCGAGGCGTCGCCGCTGAGTGAACGTGACCTCCATGCCATGGTCTCCACCCTGCTCACCGCCAGCGGCTACGAGGACGTCAGCCGGCGCTACCGCGATCAGCTTCCCGCCAGCGCTCAGGCGGTCGACCCGGATCCGTTCCGGCCCTGGGACCTCGACCGCCTCGACCGCGACCTCGCCAACCTCCTGCCCCTCAGCGGCGAGGAGCGCCGCGGGATGGTGCAGCGTCTCGCCGCGGCCCTGGCCGGCCTCGGTCTGAGTGCCGTGCGCACCGAACTCCTGCGCGAGCTGGCGCGGCATCTCCTGCAGCAGTCCGCCGCGTCGCCGTCGTCGGCGCCGTTCCTGATGCTGCCGCACCAGTGGCCCCCGCCGTCCAGTCCCGCGGCGGCGCGCCTGGCCGGCGCCGGGGTGCTGCGGGCGCAGCCGGTGTCGCGCTTTCTGCCGCGTCTGCGCCTCGAACTCGACCTGCCCCGCCTGGCCATCGGGCTCGGCCCGGGGCCGGTCCCCGAGATCGCCTTTCTGCCGGCCCTGGCCCAGGCCCTGGATGCCGCCCGCGAGCAGCTCGACGCCGCCCGTCGCTGCCTCGATGTCGCCTCCCTGCCACCGGCACACCGCCATCATCGCGGCCAAACTCCCGGCGACCGGCGCTGCGGCCGTCTACACAACCTTCAGGTGAACTCCATGTCGCGACGCGGTCGGCTCATAGCCTCTCTCGCGGCCCTCGCCGGGCTGGTCCTCTTTGCGGTTTCGGCCAACATCGTCTTCGCCTCGCTCCTGCGCATGAGCGACACCTTCCGGGTGCCCGCCACCAGCCTCGCGAACGCCTCTGCCGTCCAGTTCGCCGGATTCTTCCTCGCCAGCATCGCCGGCGGCCTGCTCGCCGACCGCATCGGCAAACGCCGGGTGCTCATCGCCGGATCCTGCCTGGTCGCCGCCGGCGCCGGGCTGTGGTCGCTGGCCCCGACTCTGGCCACGGTCTTCGCCGGGGCCGTCGTCATGGGCATGGGCGGCGGTGTCCTCGAAGCCATGGGGACCGCCCTGATGACGGACCTCTTCCCCAGCCGCCGCCGGCTGGTCCTCAACCTCTCACAGGTCGCCTACTGCCTCGGCGCTGTCGGCGGCCCGGCGGCCATGGGATGGCTCCTGCCCCTGGGCGTGTCCTGGCGGCTGTTCTTCGCCGGCACCGCCGCCGCGGGCGTCGTCATCGGCGTGCTCTTCCTGGCCGCCGGTACCGCCGCCGGGGCGCCGCCGGAACGCGACGCCTCCGGCACCGCCAGCCCCTGGCCGCGCCTCGGCGCCTCGGTCTGGATACCCTGCCTGGCCATGGTCTGCTATGTCACCGCCGAGACGGGCACGGCCACCTTCCTCAGCCTCTACCTCGCCGAAGCCATGGGCGCCCCGGAACGCTGGGCCCTCATGGCCCTGGCGCTGTTCTGGGGCATGATGATGTTCGGCCGGCTGCTCTGCGCCTGGCTACCCGAGGAACACCCGCACGCCCCGGTCATCGCCGGCCTGCTCGGCCTCGGCGCCACCGCCAGCGCCGCCCACCTGGCCGGCTTCGGCTGGCAGGCCGAGATCGCCCTCTTCGCCCTGACCGGCCTGGCCTTCGCCGGCACCTGGCCCCTGATCGTCGGCCTCGTCGCCGCCCGGCACCCGCGTCACACCGGCACCGTTGTCGGCCTGACCGCCGGCATCGGCTCACTCGGGTGCATCGTCGCCGCACCCCTCCTGCGGCCCCTCATGGCCGGCAACCGCCCGGCGCACGCCTTCGCCCTCTGCGCCCTCCTGCTGGCCATCGCCGCGGCCGCTATCCTCTGGTCGGGCGCCACTGCCACTGCCGAGAAAGAGACCCCACCATGATCACACGCCGTGAGCTGGTCGCCTGCTGCGATGGCCTCCTGCAGGCCCCCGCCGATCTCAAGGACGCCTCCCGCAATGGCCTCCAGGTCGAGGGCACCGACAGCGTCCACCGCGTCGCCTTCGGCGTCGATGCCTCGCTCGCGCTCTTCCAGGCCGCTGCCGCCTGGGACGCCCAGGCTATCGTCGTCCACCATGGCCTCTTCTGGCACGACGGCTGGGGCCGCGTCGTCGGCCCCGAGGCGGCACGCCTCCGGATGCTCCTGAGCGGCGGCATGAGCCTCTACGCCAGCCATATACCCCTCGACTGCCACCCGCGCCTCGGTAACAACGCCGTCATCGCCGAGCGCCTCGGCCTGAGCGCCTGCGAGCCCTTCGGGACCTACGGCGGCATCCCCATCGGCTGCAAAGGCAACCTCCCCGAGCCCCTCCCGCTCGAGGCCCTCGCCGAACGCATCAACACCGCCCTCCAGACTTCCTGCCGCATCCTGCCCGTCGGACGCCATGACCCCGTCCTCACCCTCGGCGTCATCTCCGGCGGCGGCGCCGACCTCGTCAGCCAGTGCCCCGCCGCCGGCGTGCAGTGCCTCCTCACCGGCGAAATCACCCACCAGGCCGTGCACCCCGCCCTCGAGGCCGCGGTCCCCGTCATCGCCGCCGGACACTACGCCACCGAGGTCTGGGGACTGCGCGCCCTCATGGCAGACCTCCAACAGCGCTTCGCCGTCGAGTGCCGCTTCATCGACCTGCCAACCGGCTACTGATGCCTGCCGCCGGGATGCCCATGGCATTCTAAAAAATAGTAGCATGTCTTGACATGCTGTCAATGCCATGGTACGATGCTGTTAAGCAGGAGCCCAATGGCTCCCGTCGCGGCGCCCAGAGTCATCGGCGCAGGAGGTCCGTATGAAAGGCCTGACCGTCAAACAGCAGGAAGTGCTCGACTTTGTCGACATGTTCGTGCGCCGTGAGGGCATGGCGCCGACGGTGTACGAGATCGCGGACCACCTCGGCATCAAGGCGGCGACGGCCTTCGCCCACGTGCGCGCCCTGCAACGCAAGGGCTACGTCACCCGCAGCTCCAAAGCCCGCAGCCTCACCCTGCTGCGCACCGACAGCCCGCGCCACCTCTCGCTGACCCTCAGCGTGCCGATCCTCGGCCGCATCAGCGCCGGCATGCCGCTCCTGGCCGAGCAGCACATCGAGGAGACCATCCACTTCGACCCGTCCCTCCTGCCGCGCGGCTCCGGCGGCCACCCGATCTTCGGCCTGCGCGTCACCGGCGAGAGCATGCGCGACCTCGGTATCCTCGATGGCGATATCGTCATCGCCCGGCAGACCGAGACCGCCTCCATCGGCCAGATCGTCGTCGCCCTCATCGACAATGAGGCCACCGTCAAGTCGCTCTACATCGACCGCAACCGGGTCGAACTGCGACCCGCCAACAAGGCCTTCAAGAGCCAGTTCTACGACCTGGACCAGGTCCACATCCAAGGCGTCGTCATCGCCCTGCAGCGCACCTACTCGTGACCCCGCCGCCCCGGCGCGGCGGAGGCAGGGGCCGGGACAGGGCGCTGGGCCGGTCAGACGGGTCAGACGGGTCAGACACGGGGGGGCCGCCTGATCTGCCACCCCGGGCGGGCCGGGAGATCGGTCCGCCGGGGGCAGGGGGCGTTTGTCAGCCCCTGGCGGCCGCCCTATATTGCTTTCTGCCGCCGGGTTGGGGTGGTCGCGGCCGCGACTGTCGAGTGCGGTACGCGGGTCGTCCGTGGCGCTGGCCGGCGCGGGTCTGATGATACGAACGCGGCATCCAGGCGGAGTATGATATCCATGCGGCGTGGGATCTTGTCCAAGCCAACCTTCGTGGTCCTCGTTGTGGCGGCCATGACGATGGCGGCCTGGCGGGTTGGTGCCGCCGCGGCGGAGAGCCTCGAGGCGTTGCGGCAGCGCCGTCAGGAGACCCACCTGCAGTGGGTCGCGGCCCGGGCGCGTGTCCTCCGTGAGGACCCCGAGGCGGTGGCCCTGCGCGAGCGCATCGAGGGCCTCTACCGTGAGCTCGACCGCCTTGTCTCCAGCCGGCCGGCGGTGGCCCGCCTCGAGGCCGAGCTCAAGCGCCTCGACGGGGCCCTGCAGGCGCCGGCAGGCGCGGCCGGCAAGGCCAGTCCGACGGAAAGGGCAACGCCGTGATCAGCAGACTCCGCGGCCGCCTGCTCGAGTGCGATGTGACTGGCGTGCTTGTCGATGTCCAGGGCGTCGGGTTTGCCGTCGCCGTGCCGCTGAGCACCTTCGACCACCTCCCGAAGGTCGGCGATGAGGTCATCCTGCACACCTGGCTGGGCGTCCGCGAGGACAGCCTGACTCTCTACGGCTTCTCGAGCGTCGCCGAGCGCTCACTCTTCCTGATGCTGCTCACCGTCACCGGGATTGGGCCGCGTCTGGCGCTGAACATCCTCAGTTGTCTGCCGGTCTCGTCGTTCTGTACGGCCGTTGCCGAGGGCGACATCAAGACCCTCACCCGCATCAGCGGTATCGGCAAACGTTCGGCCGAGCGCCTCGTGGTCGAACTCAGGGACCGCGTTGCCGAGATCGCGCCCAGCGTCGCGGGCAGGGTCGCGCCGGCGGTGTCGCGGGAGGCCGTCGATGCCATCGCCGCCCTCGAGACTCTCGGCTTCAAGAGTGAGGCCGCAAGGCAGGCGGTGCAGGCCGTCTGCGAACAGTCGAAGGACGCCCAGCCCAGCGCCGAGAGCCTCATCCGCAAGGCCCTCGCGCTGCTGAACTCGTAGCCCCAACCAGGACCGCGGCCCGAATCCACCGCTATGGCGCCGGAACGCTTCATCACCAGCGAGCTGAATGCCCGCGAAGAGGTCTTCGACTCGACCCTCCGCCCGCAGTGCTTCGAGCACTTCCCGGGTCAGGACCGGGTCAAGGAACGCCTGCAGATCGTGGTTCAGGCCGCCAAGGAGCGCCAGGAGGCCATGGGGCACCTGCTCCTGTGCGGCCCGCCCGGCCTTGGCAAGACCACCCTGGCGCACATCATCGCGACGGCGCGCGGCGCCGCCATCAAGGCGACCAGCGGCCCGGTCATCGAGAAGCCCGGCGATCTGGCCGGGCTGCTCACCGGGCTTGAAGAGGGCGACGTCCTCTTCATCGATGAGATCCACCGCCTGCCGGTGGCCATCGAGGAGTACCTCTACAGCGCCATGGAGGACTTCGTCATCGATATCATGCTCGAGCAGGGCGTCGGGGCCCGCTCGGTTCGCCTGAACATCCCCCACTTCACCCTCATCGGCGCCACCACCCGCCAGGGCAAGCTCTCGTCGCCTCTGCGGTCGCGTTTCGGCATGTCGTGCCGTCTGGACTACTACAGCGTCGCCGACCTGGAGCAGATCCTGTCGCGCTCCGCCGGCATCCTCGGCATCACCGCCGCCCCGCCTGGGATCCACGAGGTCGCCCGCCGCAGCCGCGGCACCCCGCGCATCGCCAACAACCTCATCCGCTGGGTGCGCGACTTCGCCCAGGTGCGCGGCCACAACGACATCACCGGCGAGGTGGCCGACCAGGCCCTCAAGCTCCTCGATATCGACACCGACGGCCTCGATGAGATGGACAACCGCATCCTCGAGGCCATCCTCTTCAAGTTTGGCGGCCGCGCCGTCGGCATCAAGAGCCTCGCCGTCGCCGTCGGTGAGGAGGAAGACACCATCGAGGACGTCTACGAGCCCTACCTCATCCAGGAGGGCTACCTGATCCGGACGCCGCAGGGCCGCATGGCCACGGACAAGGCGGCGCGCCGTTTTGGCGTGACCGCCACACACCTGCCGCCGCAGCGCGGTCAGCAGCCCGACCTCTTCTGAGAAGCATGACGCCGGCGCCGGACCGGGCACCGACCGCAGGAGGACGTAAACCGATGCACAGCATGACCGGATTCGGGCGCGGCGTCGCCGAGCAGGACGGCAGCACGGCCGTGGTCGAGGTGGCGGCGGTCAACAGCCGCAAGCAGAGCGACATCCGCATCATCATGCCGCGTGAGCTGGCGGCGCTCGAGCCGGTGCTGCGGCAGCGTGTCCAGGAGCGCGTCAACCGCGGCACCCTGGCCGTGACGGTGCAGTACACGGTCGCTCCGGAGCGCCGTGCCGCGGCGTTGTCCGTCGACCTGCGTCTTGGCGCCGAGGCGGCCCGGCGTCTGCGCGAGCTGGCGGTCGCCGCCGGCCTCGAGCCCCGGCTCACCCTGGCCGACCTGCTGGCGGTTCCCGGGGTCATTGGGGATAGCGCCGAGTCGCCCGCCGAGCTGGTGCGCGATCTGGCGGTCGAGGCCCTGGAGGAGGCCCTCGACGGCCTGCGGTCCATGCAGCGCGCCGAGGGCGAGAAGCTCCGCGAGGACCTCGAGAACCGCGTCGCGGCCCTGCGTGACCAGGTCGAGGCCATGGCCGCCCGTACCGACGAGGCCCTGCTTCTGCAGCGCCAGCGCCTGCACGACCGCATCGCCCTGCTCGGCGTCGACCTGCCACTGGATGACGAACGCCTCGCCCGCGAGGTCGCTTTCTATGCAGAGAAATCGGACATCACCGAGGAGATCGTGCGCCTCCGCAGCCACCTGGGCCGCTTCGGTGACCTCCTCGCCGAGGACCGCGATGTCGGCCGGGAACTGGAGTTCCTCTGCCAGGAGATCAACCGCGAGGCCACCACCATCGGCAGCAAGACCTCCGAGACCGGCATCGCCGCCGTCGGCATCTCGATGAAGGCCGACCTGGCCCGCCTGCGCGAGCAGGTGATGAACATCGAGTGAGGGTGCCCGCCTGCGAGGTCGGCCCGGTCACTCTTCCGGCAAGGGCCGGATGACCATCTTGCCCGGCTTGATGTCGCCCTTCTCGTCGAGGGCGTGCGAGGCGATGACCTGCTGCGGCCGCTTCCCCGGCTCCTGGTAGACGCTGACCGTGATGCGGGCCAGGTTCTTGAGGTCCTTCAACGCCGTGTCCTGTCGGGCCAGCGTCGCCTTCAGCCCGGCGATCTGCACCATCTGGATGATAGCCAGGATGGCCAGGATCAGCACGACTGCCAGAACCAGCCGGGCCAGGCCCGCGCCGCCGCCGGCGGCCGCCGGCGCGGCCGCCACCACGGGCCGCACGGTCGCCGCCGGTGCGGCTGCCGCTGCCGCGGACGCCTCGGGCGTCGGACGGCGCGGCGCCG
>JAGVUW010000821.1 GCA_019136035.1 Verrucomicrobiota bacterium
CATCAAGACGCCGCCGCGAAGAAGACCCCAGAAGAAGAACACCCCCACCTCAGCCCCTCAGTGGGGCCAGCCAGACCGGCCATTCCGGACACACCCGCGAGCCGGCCGTGGCACGCGTCTCGAGTGCCTGGTTCAAGGCGCGCGAAGGAACCCCGCCGGATTTCGCCTGGCAGGCGGGTTACGGGGCATTCTCCGTGAGCGCGTCGAATGTGGAGGCCGTTCGGGCCTACATCCTCGGGCAGGAGGAGCACCACCGGAAGCGTACCTTCCAGGAGGAGTTCCGCGCCTTCCTGCAGAAGCACGGCATGGAATGGGACGAGCGCTACGTATGGGACTGAGCACCGCGGACACAACCCCCTTGGGGTTGATAGGCCGGGGACGACGCGAACCCAGGGTAGCGGCCTACCGCAACCCTGGGCTGGGAGACAGAACCCCTTTGGGGTTGGGCGCGTCGGGTTGGACCGCAACCCAGGACGGAGCGATGGCCAGGCATGGCAGCCCCGAGGGGGTTGCGTCCGACAGCCCAGGGTAGCGGATTACCGCAACCCTGGGCTGGGGGACGGAATCCCGTTGGGATAGGGGAGGCACACCATGACCGCCGGCCTCAAGCCCTATCCGCGAATGAAGGACTCCGGCGTCCCCTCGGCTCGGCGAGGTGCTGGGGCATTGGCCCGGCCTGTCCCGTGCCCCAAGGGGGCTACGTCCCAGAGCCCAGGGTTGCGGTACGCCGCTACCCTGGGTAGACCGATAGCCGGACATTCCTACCCCAAGGGGGTTGCGTCGGTGGCGCCGCCGGGCGCGGCCGAGGGCGCCGTGGCCACGAGGTCACGCCGGCGCAGCGGCCGGCGTTTTTCTTCCTCGCGCTGGGAACCCGGGGGCTGCCGGCGTTTCCAAAGCGGGCACAGACGCAGCCAGCCGGGTGTCCATCGATGGAGTCGGCTGGGAGACAAGGGCAGCGACGAGGCTAGGAGATAGAGATCATGAAGACGTTCTGGATGGCTGTGGCGGTGATGGGCCTGCTGACGTGGTCGTCGAACTGGGCCGGCGCCGCCGAAGAGGCTGGCTGCAAGGCCAAGGCCGAGAAGGCCGCGACCGCCGCCTGCGCGACGGCCTGCCCGAAGGCCAAGGATGCCACTGCCTGTACCGAGGCCTGCAAGAAGGCCTGCACGGAAGCCTGCAAGGAGGCCTGCGCCAAGGGCGATACCAAGGCCTGTGCCGAGGCCTGCAAGACGGCCTGCCCGAAGGCCGCTGAGAAGGCCGCCACCGAGACCAAGGCCGCCTGCGGCGATGCCAAGGGCACCTGCGGCGCTGCTAAGCCGGCCGCCAAGTAACGACGTCCTCCCGCGGCCGTCCGGCGGTCTGACTGTCGGCTGGCCATCGATTGATCGAAAGGCCCCGATGTGGTCGTGCCACATCGGGGCCTTTCCCTTTCTCCGGGAAGCACATTCCCCATGACATGGATATTCCGCCAGACCGGCTTGCCGGGGTGGGGAATATCCGTCAGAGCTTCTTTACCTCGTAAGGGTGGTCCTGCTTGAGGACCACCTCGATGGTGAAGCGGACCTCCTCGCGGGTCTGGCCGGACGGCGACCCGATCTTCTCGAGGCGGTCGAGGACGGCCGCGCCGGCGACGACCTTGCCGAAGACGGCGTGTTTGCCGTCGAGGTGCGGTGCCGACGCGAAGCAGAGGAAGAACTGGCTGCCGTTGGTGTTGGCGCCGGCGTTGGCCATGGAGAGGATGCCGCGGCCGTTGTGCTTGAGGCTGGCGTCGATCTCGTCGGCGAAGGTGTACCCCGGCCCGCCGGTGCCCGGAACGCCGTCGGCGCCCTTCTTGGAGTTCGGGCAGCCGCCCTGCGCCATGAACCCGGGGATGACGCGGTGGAAGCCCATGCCCTTGTAGAAGCCGCTCTCGGCCAGGGTGATGAGATTGGCGACGGTGTTGGGGACCTTGTCCTCGTAGAGCTCGACGAGCATGTCGCCCTTGCCGGTGCTGATGCGGACGACCGGGTTGTCGGCACGGGAGAGGAGGGCGCGGATGGCCTCCGGATCGCTGGGGATGGCCTCTTCCGCGACCGCCGGCGCCGCCACTGCGGCCGGGGCGGCGGCCACGGCCGGGGCGGTCTCCGGGGGCAGCGCCGCTGGCCGGCGGCGCTGGCCGGCGGAGAAGCAGATCGCCCCGACGAAGGCGAAGACCACGACGGCCACCCCGATCGTCAGGAGAAGGGTACGCCGGTGGCGACGGGCTTCCTCGCGCGCCACCACGGCGGGGTCGATAGTGTGGGTCCAACGTGACACGGCACTCTCCCGTTCGGTCGTCATAGGCCACCGTCCTCTGTCTGCACCCACCCGCACACCGCGGCGCCCGGCCGCAGCGGGCAACGGCCAGGCCCATGATACTCAACATAACGGCCGGCACCGCCTACGGCAATGGCGAGACGAGGACGGGGAGGAGGAAGGGGAGGTGACCGGACCGATCGGCCGGAGGCGACGCACGAGGCCCGACGCACAAGGCCCGGAAGGGAGCCGAGCCGACGCTCGGCGCTCCCAGGAAGCCGCCGACGCACAAGGCCCGGAAGGGAGCCGAGCCGACGCTCGGCGCTCCCAGGAAGCCGCTGAGGCCCGAGGCCGGTTCCAGGGCGGGGCGTCCGTGTCGGTCCGTGTCGGTCTGTGTCGGTCCGTGTCCCGCGCCAAGAGGCCGCGTCCCCGCGGCCTCTCTGCCTCCCGCCGGCGCGTCGGCGCGTCGGCGACCTATAGTAGCCGGCGACGCGCGCCCGCGGCCGCCGCAGGGCAGTCCGGCGTGCGGGTCGCGGGCAGGTGAGGGCCACAGCGATGATGCACCCGGATATCGACTTTCCCGAAGGCATGGCGGCGCTCCTGGCGCGCCTGGCGGAGCCCTGTCATCGTGAGTGCTGCCGCGACGCCGGGCGGCGTCCGCGTGACGGCGTCGAGGTGGCGCTGGCCGGCGGCATCGACCTGCGTGTCGACGCCCCGTCCCTGTCGCGCCAGCCCGGCCTGGACGCCCTGCGCCAGGACCTTTCGCAGTTCCTTGGCCGCGTCATGGCGGTGCCGGGCGACCCGTCGGTCGGCTACCGTGTGTCGTTCTCGCCGGCTGACGCCGGGTCGGGTCTGGGCGATGAGGACGTCGACATCACGGTAGGGCCGACGGGAGCCGCGATCCGGGCGCGCGGTCTGGCCGGCCTGCGTCGGGGCGTCTTTCTCCTCGAGGACGAGATGCTCCTGCGCCGTGCGCCGATTCTGCCGCTGGGCCGTCTGCAGCGTCGGCAGGCCTGGCGCGACCGCATCACGCGTTCGCCGCTGGCGCCGTACCGCTGGCTCTCGGGCTGGGAGCTTGACAGCCCGGTCGACGCCTATCCTGAGGGCTACCTGCAGCGCCTCGCCCATGCCGGCGTCAACGGCCTCTGGGTGGCGGCACTCCTGCGCAACCTCGTCCCCAGCCGGGTGCTGCCGGAGTTCGGCGCGCCTGAGCCTCGTCTGGACCGCCTGCGCGAGCTGATCGGCCGGGCGGCGCGGTATGGCATCCGCGTCTTCGTCTTCTGCATCGAGCCGCGCGGCCTGCCGGCGGGCCATCCGGCCCTGCGGGCCCATCCCGAGATCAGCAGTGCCGACGGGACCCTGTGCACCTCGGTGCCACGGGTGCGCGAGGCCTTCCGCGAGATGACGGCGCGGCTCTTCGCCGAGGCGCCCGGCCTGGGCGGCCTGATCAACCTCTTCAATGGCGAGCGCTACACCACCTGCTGGTCCAAGGCCGGCGTCGCGGCGCAGTGCCCGGGCTGCCAGCGGCGTACCCAGGCCGAGGGCCTTGCCGAGGACCTCGATACCTTCGCCGCCGGCATCCGCGACAGCGCCCCCGAGGCCAGACTCATCGCCTGGACCTACATGATGGACGGCGCCGCACAGTCGCTGCGAAGCCTGCCCATCGACCCGATGCTCGAGGTCATGGAACGCAGCGACCCCGCCATCGTCTGGATGGGAAACTTCGAGCATGGCGGGCGCAAGACGGTGGCCGGTCGCGAGGTCGGGGTGCACGAGTACGCCCTCTCGTACACCGGCCCCTCGGAGTCCTTCACGCGCCTGGCCGAGGCCGGCCGGCGGCTCGGCCGGACGGTCTACGCCAAGCTCCAGATCGGCGCCAGCTACGAGGTCTCGTCGGTGCCGCACCTGCCGGTGCCGACGGTGGTCTACGACAAGGTCGCGGCAGGTCGGTCACTCGGCGTTGCCGGCGCCATGCTGGGGTGGGTCCCGGGCGGCTTCCCGTCGTGGATGCACAAGGCCGCCGGCGAGGCCGGCGTCGAGCCGCGGCCGAGCCGCGACGCCTTCCTGCGGCGGCTCTCGGCACTGGCCTGGGGCGAGGCGGCCGCCGGCGTGGCCGGCGAGGCCTACGAACGCTGCGCGCAGGCCATCGATGCCTACCCGATCGATAACCGCGTCCTGTACTTCAGCCCCATCACTCGAGCCCCCGCCTACCTCCTGAACCTCGAACACGAGGAAGGCACCGCAAAGCCCTACAACTTCGGCCTGACCCGCAGCCGCCGCGAACAGCCCTTCGAGAACGACCCCGCACGCTGGTCGGGGGCCTTCACCACCGCCGAGGTGATCGAGGCCTTCCGGGCCGTCGCACGGGGCTTCAGCGAGGCCAGTGCGAGGTTCGCGGAAGCCGTCTCGGGGCTGGCCCTCCCGGAGGCCCGTGACGACCTCACGCTGAGCCGCGCCCTCGCGGCGCAGTTCGCCGCGGCCGCCAACGCCATCGCCTTCTACGCGGCGCGCCAGGCCCTCCTGGAAGGCCCTGCGGAGGACCACGCCCGCCACCTCGACGTCATGCTGGCGGCGGTGCGCGACGACCTCGTCCAGGCCGGCATCGCGGCGCGCTGCCAGGCCGAGCATCCTTTCGTCGGCTTCCACTCCGAGATGCTCGCCTACAGCTACTCGCCGGAGGCGCTGCGTCGCCAGGAGCGCCATCTGGCGCAGACCCTGGTCACCCTCGAGCGCTGGCGTCGCGACGGCGTCGAGCGCGCCGTCCTCGAGCGCACCACCGAGGCCGCGCGCACCCCGGACCGCCCCGACCTGATCGGCGACTGAGGGCCGTGAAGCTGGCGCCGGCGCCGGCGCCGGCCATCGCGCCGCGCCTGGGCCGAGCCGCACGGGCAGACCGACGTGCCAGCGCCCTTGCCCTTTTTGGCCTCGCGGGGCGTTGCTTTCCCGAGTGAAGGACGGTATCATGGTACGCGCGCCTGTATGTACAGGCGTGTGCAGACGGGACGCGTCGGCTATAGGGGCGATCTCATGGCCAGGCTGGTGTGTTCAGCAGGCGGCAATGCCGGTGAGGTCTTCGGCCTACCGGAAGGCCCGACTCGGATCGGGCGAAGCCCTGAGGCGAAGATCAGGCTCCAGGACAAGGCCTGCTCGCGGCTGCACGCCGAAATCGTGCGCAAGGGCGACTACCTCGCGATCGAGGACCTGGGCAGCCGGCATGGGACCCTCGTCAACGGCAAACGCGTCACGACCCGGCAGCGCCTGCGCATCGGCGACCGCATCGACATCGGCCGCACGACGCTCAAGGTCACCGAGGGCGAGGGCACCGTGGTCCAGCGGCCGGCGGAGACCCCCTTGGGCCAGGTCGTCACTCAGGAGATCAGCGAGCACCTCCTCGAGGCCGAACTGGAAGCCGCCCGCGCCCGCATGCGCGAACCCAAGACCAAGCCCGGCTTCTTCCGACGGCTCTTCGGCCGCGACTCCTGAGATCCGCAGCGTTGCCCCCGCAGCCCAGGCCCCGGCGCATGGCACGTAGGTCCGCGGCGCCGCCCGTGGACCTCCCGGGCGCCGGCGGCGCCCGGGAGAGCGCCACGGCGAAGGACGCTCGCTCAGATGCGGCTGAAGGTGCCCGACTTACGCTCGCTGGTCTCGACGATGTAGCCGATCAGCCACTTGCCCGGGCCCCGCTTGACCCACCCCACGCGAGCCTGCCAGTAGCAGTTCGAGAAGTTCAGCTCGGCACTCGAGATCACCAGGTGCGCCTGGAAGGTCACCGTCGCCTCGATACACTCGGCGTTGACCTTCCGCGTGCTGTCGACGATGGTGTGGAACGAGTCAATGCCCTTGATGCTGCTCAGCGAGTTCAGGAAGCCCTTGATGGCGACGGGGCCCTGCACGATGGCCCGGCCCTGCTGCCAGCGCATGGCGCCGTCGCAGTAGGTCGCCGGGGCACTCCAGTCGTTCGTCTCGATGGCGGTCGTGACCGCGGCCGCGTGCAGACGGAGGCGCTGGCGGATGAGCTGCTCATCGGTGAACGCCAAGGCCTCGCAGCCGGCGCAGGCCAGCAGGACCACCAGCGCCGCCGCCACCGCCAGCGGCAGGCGGCACCGCGCGAGCCACGGCGCGCTCAGGCATCGGCAGATGTGCAGAGAGGGCATCGGCGACGGCCTTTCCATAGAGAGTCCTCGGGCTGTCTCCAGTATAGCCAGAGGGGGCGCGCGGTGTCAAGCGTACCAAGCGCCAGGTCGCCCGAGC
>JAGVUW010000838.1 GCA_019136035.1 Verrucomicrobiota bacterium
GACTCGACCTCGGTGCGGGCGACCGGCACGCGTGCGGCGGGGACCGGCGGTTCGTCGATGTAGGCGGTCGTCGTCGTGGCCAGGATGACGCCCGCGGGGGTGGTCAGGGCGACGGTGAGACGGCGGTGCTGGCCATCGAGGCCCATGGGGATGGTCAGCAGGACGGGCTGGTCGGCCGAGGCGACCTCCCAGCGTGGCGTCAGGGCCGGCAGCGTGGGCTCGGCGGTGACCTCAGCCCGGAGGGGTCCGGCGCTGGCGGCCTCGGCGATGTGCAGGCGGAAGCGGCGTTGGCCGTCGGCCGTACCGGCGCCCTCGACCTTGAGCCGGGCGCCGGGGAGGACCTCCTGGCAGGCGACGCGTTCGAAGCGTATCGGCGCCAGGCCGGGGAGGGCGGCTTCGAAGACGGCCCGGACCGTGAACAGGCCGGGGGCACGGCCCTGGAAGGCCTCCGGGCTAGGCGTTGCGGGCGGCGTCGGCTCGAGGCTCGGCACGACGGCGCGGCCGTCCTGGCGTGCGAGGCCCAGGCAGCGGACGGCCGCCTGGAGGCCGTCCGGCACGACCGGCCGCAGGGTCATGGTGACGCCGGCGTGGGCGCCCGTGTCGCCCGCGAGGCCGGCGCGGTCGGCGCCGCTGAGGGCGAGGGCCACGGCCTCGACGGCCTGGCGGGCCTGGAGGAGTTCGCGGCGCTGGCTGAGGACGAAGAGGTCGTCGCCGGCGGGGAGGCCTTCGAGGGCGGCACCGATGGCCTCACGGGCGGCCTGCAGGGCCGCCGCAGCGGGCGTGGTGCTGTCGATGGCGGCGATGGCCTGGCGGGCGGCGGCGATGGCCGGCGCAGCCGAGTCCTCGCCGCGCACCCTTGCGGCTGCCTGGGCGTGCCGGCCGGCGCGGCCCAGGAGCCATGCCGTGACGGCGCGGCGCGGCATGACGCGTGTCACCGCCAGGCTCGGCGGCGCGGTGCGCAGGTCGAGCGCCCAGTCCTGGCCGCGGCGCCGCAGGGCCCGCGGCGCCAGCCACACCGGATCGACGGCGACGAGGTCGTCGCCGAGGGCCTGCAGGGCCGCGGCCTCGATCAGGAGCTCGTCGCCGGCGCCGACGTCGGCCTGGCGTCGCGTCGTCCACGACACCGCCTCGGGGCTGTCGAAGCGTTCGCAGCGCGCCCCTGTCGCCATGGGCACCGGCTCCCAGCCGGCGGCGGCGAGTTCGGCGGTGGCGGGCAGCCAGGCGTGGGTGACGTCGCCGTACTCGGCGTAGGCGCGCTGCACAAAGCGCCCGGTGGAGGGAATCTCGCCCCAGAAGGCGGCGTTGAGGTGGAAGTCCTCGGCGACGGTGCGCTGGTCGAGGTTGTGGAGGTTGATGAAGTTCATCAGGAGCAGCGGCTTGCCGTAGGAGCAGGCGCGGTAGAAGAAGAGGTCGTCCTCGCTGCGGAACTGGCTGCTCTCGATGCCGGGGATATCCGAGGTGAGGTAGAGCGGGAAGGCCTCGTGGCTGCAGTGGATGTTGGTGAAGACGAGGCGGCCGTCGGGGTTGTAGCGCCGCTGCAGGGCAGCGAGGTAGTCGCGCATGCCGAAGAGGCCGACGGCGGCGACGCGGCGGGTGGCCGGGTCGTAGGTGAAGGGCGCGTCGTTGGCGATCCAGTGTTCGCGGCGCGTGTTGAGCACCCGCGAGCACCAGGCCGAGACCGAGTCGATGTAGACGCCTTCCAGCTTCGGGTAGTCGCGGAACATGCGGTCGAATCGACGGAATTCCTCGCCGGCGACGGAGGGCTTCTCGGGGCTGTCGGGGAGATCCGGGTCGACATTGAGCGTGAAGCGCAGGAGGTTCATCGGTACCGCCGGGCCGACATCGGCACTGAGGTTGTCGGTGATCGCGACGACCATCTCGTCGCGGGCGTTGGTGCAGACATTGTCGCGCAGGAAGACGAGGTCGGTGCGTGCCGCGATGTCCTCGAAGCCAGGGTTGTCGATCCAGTTCGTCTCGGGGTCGTCGGCGGGTCCGACGCGCAGGTCGTCGAACCAGGCGGTGCCGGTGTGGCCGCCGCGCAGGAGGGCGTAGGTGCGCAGCTCGACCACCGGACGGCTCGGCGTGACGCGGTGCTCGGCGAAGGCCCAGTCGTGCGTGCCGGTCTCGAAGACGGCGCACTGGCCGAACTGGTAGCTGCCGTCGTCGTAGCAGACATCCACATAGAAGGCGTAGCTGTGGTCGGGTGCGCCGGCCACGCCCTCGGCGCGGCTCCAGCCCTGGATCACGAAGGGCTTCGTCAGAGGTTCCTTGAAGGTCACCGTCTGGCTGACGCCGCCCCAGAGGCCCTCGCGGGGGTTGTGGACGCGCAGGCCCTGCGTGCCGAGGCGGCCCTCACCGGGGACCAGCTCGTAGTGGTCCTTGCGCTGCCAGGCGCGCGGGAAGCGCTGGCGTTCGAGGTCATCGAGGCGGGCCATGGCCTCGGCGTAGTCCTTGGGCAGCTCCGTGCCGGGCAGCGAGACGGTCAGCGACGACGACTCGCGGTAGGGGAAGGTACCGAGGCCGCGGGCGCGGGCCGCGTCGTCGCCATGGGGCCCGCCCTCGTAGTAGTAGAAATGCTGCGGGTTGGGCAGGTCGGTGGTGGGCGCGGCGAAGAACCACCCGCCGAAGGCATGGGCGCGGCTGGTGAAGGCCTCGGGGTAGAGGGCGTAGTATCCCGCCAGGGCCGAGCGGTAGTGCCAGCGCGGCTCGGTCCGGAAGAGCACCGCCGTGAAGGGCGCCCGCTGGCGCAGGGCCTCCGGGCCGGCCGTGGTGAAGCCGAAGGGGAAGCGCAGCTCGACGGCGCCGTCGACCTGGCGCAGGCTGAAGGCGGCCAGGGCCATCGGCGGCAGGGCCAGGGCCATGACGTCGTCGTCGCCGACGCGGAGGCTCACCAGCGGCAGCTTGCCGAGGAGCCGCCGCGGCAGCAGGAGCGGGTCGTCGCCCATGGTCCCGAGGGGCAGGGTGCAGCCCTCGAGGCGCATGACCAGATCGGCGGCGGTGTCCTCGGCAGTGGCGCTGGTGGCCTGGCCCCGGACCACCAGGCAGCGCCCGTCGGTATCCCAGGCGCCCTCGACTGCGAAGCCGTCTCCGGCCGGCTCGCTCGTCTGCGGGCGGTGCAGGGCGAAGCGCACCGCGACGCCGGGGAGGGCCTTGCCGTCGAGGGCGACCTGGCGCAGCTCCAGGGGCCTCTCCGGTGTGGCCTCAGCCGCGAGGCCGTCGGCGGTGCGTATCGGCGCCGCGTGCAGGCCGAGCGCCAGGCCGAGCGCGGCGGCCGCCAGGATGAGGGGCTGTCGTGGCGTTGGGGTGGTCATCTCGAGTATCTCCTCAGGCGTGGCCGGCGGCGGCATCCAGCTCGGCGAAGGCACCATGGGCGGCGGCGACGAAGGCGCGGACGCGCGCCGGGTCCTTGCGGCCGTCGGGGCCCTCCACGCCGGTGTGGGCATCGACGCCGGCCGGCCGCACCGCCAGGATCGCCTGGCGGACGTTCGACGGCGTCAGCCCGCCGGCCATGATGACTGGCCGTGGCGAGGCCATGACGATGGCGCGGCTGACCGACCAGTCGTGCGTCCGGCCGGTGGCGCCGCTGGCGCCGGTGGTGGGGTCGTAGGTGTCCAGGATGAAGGCATCGACATGCGCTGCGAGGTGCTCCTGGAGCCTCAGCAGCTCATCGGCGGGCTGTCCCGGCTGCACGACCAGGCTCTTGATGACGACCACCCCGGGCAGGGCCTCGCGCAGGATGGCCAGGTCCGGCGGCGCCACCGGGCCGTGGATCTGCACGTGGCGCACCCCGAGGCGCTGTGCCAGCCGCGCGATTTCCACGCCGCGCCGGAGGTAGGTGATCAGCACGAAGGTCGCCGGCGGTGCCCCCGCGGCCACCACGGCTGCGGCCTCGTCCCGGGTGAGGTCCTCGCGATTGACCGGCAGGCACAGGGGGATGCCGATCCAGGCGACGCCGGCCTCGGCCAGCATCACCGCCTCGGCGTGGTCGTGCACGCCGGCAATCTGCACACGGGCAATCGGTTCGGTGGTCATGCGTTCCTCATCCGGGGGGCACCGGGCGCCGGCTGCGGCGCGGGCGTCGTGGTCAGGTTGCGTCGAGGCCGTCGTGGCCGATCATCCAGGCCGCCAGCGTCTGCGCGTAGTCGAGTTTGGCCAGGCGCACCGGCCGCGGACAGCGGTTCTCACCCGGGACCTCGAAGTTGAACAGCCCGGCGTAGCCGACCTCGCGCAGGGCCCGCATCACGGGCGTCCACGGCACCACGCCGCGGCCGTAGGGCAGCATGTGGTCGTCGGTCCGGCCGAGGTTGTCGGCGATGTGGAGGGCCTTCAGGCGCCGGCCGGCGCGCCGGATGAAGTCCGGGCAGTCGACGGCGTTGATGCTGGCGTGGCCGGTGTCGAGGCAGATCGCGACCTGCGGGTCGTCGACGGCCGCCAGGAGGCGCTCGAAGTCGTCCATGGTCTGCACGCCGCTCCCGGCGCCGAGGTTCTCCATGCACAGGGTCACGCCGCTGCCGCGGGCGTACTGGGCGATGCGCCGTACGGACTCACAGCGGCGCTCGAAGACGCGCTCGGGGCTCCACCCCGCCTGCGCCAGGCGGCCGCCGCCCAGGTGAAGCACGCCGGCTTCAACACCCAGAGCGCTGAACAGGTCGACCCAGCGCCGCATGGCCGCGAGGGCTTCCTCCCAGGCGGCGTCGTCGGGCGGCGCGATGTCGGCGGCCTGGCGGCCAACCTGATCCTCTGGACGGAAGCCCTTCGTGCAGAGGTAGAAGTGGCCCTGCGGGAAGCTCATGCCATGGTCGGCGGCGAAGGCGCGGAACTCGGCTCCGACGCGGGCCGGATCGCCGCGTTTGAGCAGGTCATGCGCATGTTCATCGCTGAGTTCGCAGGTGTGCCAGCCGTGGCTGGCGAACTCGCGGACCATCTCCTCAGGCTGCCACTCGATCAGGTAACTGGTCCACATGGACGGGCGCATCGATATCTCCTCCCGAGTTGTACGGCCGACCGACGCGGCTGCCAGGCGCCGGAGCCCCGGTCGCCCGGACGGCCGCGGGTCGACCCGGACGGCCTACCATGCCACACCGCAGGGGACTATCAAACGGGTCAGCCGCACGCCCGGGGTTGTTTGGGAGCCCGGTTCTGGCACCCCTCCAGGGAGGCCCGGCGGGCGCTGACGCGATCCTCGATCAGCCCTGACGCACACCCGCCAGCCGCCGCCGGCGGCGGCAGATCGGTCGGTCAGCCGTCCATGCCGCCGCAGAGGCGCCCGCCGTCGATGACGTGGTCCGATCCGGTGATGAAGGCAGCCTGGTCGGAGCAGAGGTAGAGGATGAGGTCGACGACCTCGCGCGGCTCGGCGGCGCGGCCGAGGCGGGTGCGCATGTGGGCCATGGCCGGCCGCGTGAGGACGGGCCCGGGCGAGACGCAGCAGGCGCGGACGCCGTGGGGCGCGCCGCAGAGTGCCAGCGACTTGGTCAGGCCAATCATGGCGCTCTTGGCGGTGCCGTAGTCGACCGAGCCGGCGGAGCCCTCGTGGCCGGTGACCGAGCCGAAGGTGATGATCACCCCGCGGCGCTGCCGGATCATGGTCCCGAGCACGGCGTGGGCGCAGTAGACGGCGCCGCGGAGATTGACATCGAGGCCCCAGTCGATGATCTCGATGGGCATCTCATGGAAGGGCTCCGTGCGCTGAAAGATGCGCCGGGAGGACCCGCCCGCGGCGCAGATGGCGATGTCGATGCCGCCGAACTCGGCGACAGCGCGTTCAGCGGCGGCCTTGACCTGGTCATAGCGGCGGACGTCGACGGCCATGCCGATGGCCTTGCCGCCCCCGGCGCGGATCTCCGCGGCGGCGGTCTCGACGGCGGCCGGGTCGACATCGGTGAGGAGGACGCGGGCGCCCTCGGCGCAGAGCATGGCGGCGCTGAGGCGGCCCATGCCGGAGGCCGCTCCCGTGATGATGGCGACGCGGTCGACGAATCTCATCGGCGTTCCTCCTTCACGGTCAGGACCACCTTGCCCAGATTGGCGCGACTCTCGAGGATGTCGTGGGCCTCGGCCGCCCGGGCGATCGGCAGGGCCCGGTGGATCGCCACGCGCAGGCGCCGCGCCGAGAAGTCGGCCCACAGGCGCCGCTCGAGGTCGGCGAGCACGCGCGCCTTCACCGCGTTGCTGCGGCTGCGCAGGGTGCTGCCGATGAGGCGGATGCCGCGTCGGAAGAAGTCGCCCATATCGAGGTCGCAGGCGGTCCCGCCGAGGGTGGCAATGACGATCCAGCGGCCGCCGCGGGCCATGGTCTTGAGGCAGGCGCCGAGGGCCGGCCCGGCGACGCAGTCCAGGGCGATGTCGGGCGGGTTCCTGGCGAGGACAGCGGCGATGTCGTCGTGACCGCGGTCGATGACCACGTCGGCGCCGAGGTCGCGGACGAAACGCGCCTTGGCCTCCGAGCCGACCGTGGTGACAACCTTGGCTTCGAAGGCCTTGGCGAGCTGGATAGCGGCCATGCCGAGGCC